>JAYVCN010000360.1:0-7286 GCA_043749875.1 Candidatus Eiseniibacteriota bacterium
CGCAGGGTAAGCCCGTGCGGCACATCGGCGTCAAGCGCAACGGGCCGAATCGGGGCGGGCGCGCGACCGGCGCGGTGGCCGGGGCGCGGCGTGCAATGACGGCAGCTTTCGACAGCATGGAGAGTCGCGTGAGCGTGCATGAGGAGCCCAGGCAGCCGGCGTGGTCGAACCCCGCGCAGCACGTTCCCGCGGCCCTGACGCAGCCGGGCCTCGAGCCACCCCCCGCGGGCGCCAGCAACTTTCGGTTCCCGCCCGGTTTCCTGTGGGGCGCCGCCACCTCGGCCCACCAGGTCGAGGGCAACAACATCCACAACGATTGGTGGGCATGGGAGCAGGCGGGACGCGTGGGGGAGCCGAGCGGCGTGGCCTGCGACCACTACAATCGCTATCGCTCCGACTTCGACCTCGCCCAGTCCATCGGCCACAACGCGCACCGTTTCTCGATCGAGTGGAGCCGCATCGAACCCGAGGAGGGCCGCTGGTCCGAGGAGGCGCTCGACCACTACCGCGACGTGCTGGTGGCGCTGCACGAGCGCGGGATGGAGCCGGTGGTGACGCTACTCCACTACACGCTGCCGCAGTGGATGGCCGAAAAGGGCGGCTGGGAGAATCCCGCCATCGAGCGCGCCATGGAGCGCTACGTCGAGAAGGTCATGGAAGTGCTGGGGCCGCACGCGCGCTGGTGGATCACGCTCAATGAGCCGGTCGTCCAGGTCTTCAAGGGCTGGCTGCTCGGCCAGTGGCCGCCGGGCCGCGTGCGCGCATGGGCCACCGCGCTCAAGGTGCTGCGCCACATGCTGCGCGCGCACGTGCGCGCCTACCACGCCATCCACACGCGCCGCTCCGACGCGATGGTGAGCATCGCCAAGCACGCGCTGGCGCTGTCCCCGGATGACCCGACGCGCCGGCTCGACCGCTGGTCGGTGGGAGTGCGCGGGCATCTGTTCAATCATTTGTTCCTCGAGGCGCTGCACACCGGCGCATTGCGCGTGCCCGGTCTGTTCTGGGAGAACCTGCCGATCGCGCGCACGCTCGACTTTATCGGCGTCAACTATTACACGCGCGACTTCGTCCGTAACTCGGGCTACAACCTGCCCGGGCTGGTCGGGGATTTCGCCACGCACGATCACCGGCAGCAGCGCGGCAAGTTGAACGACCTCGGCTGGGAGGTGTACCCGGAGGGACTCGCGCAATTCCTGCGGGAATACTCGCGCTACAAGCTGCCGATCCTGATCACCGAGAACGGCATCCCCACGCGCAACGATGACGACCGCTGGATCTTCATCTTCATGCACCTGTGGCAGGTCGCGCGCGCCGTCGCCGACGGCGTGAAAGTCGTCGGGTACATGCACTGGTCGCTGCTCGACAACTTCGAGTGGGCCGATGGCTACACCGGCACGTTCGGGCTCATCGAAGTCGACTTCGCCACGCAGGAGCGGCGCATCCGGCCGAGCGCGTGGCGGTACGCGCAGATCATCCGCCGTAACGAACTCTGAGCCAGTCGCCCCGGATCAGTGCAGCACGGTCACGCGGCGAATGGTCTTGGAGGAGCCCTGCCGTGCACTCACCAGGTACAGCCCCGGAGCGAGTCCCTCGGCGCGGAACGTGCGCTCGGTGATGCCCTTGGCGAGCCCCTGGAACTCGGTGCGCACGCGGCGGCCCTGCATGTCGAACAACTCCACCACGCCGTCGCCCTCGCCCGGCCACTCGATGGTGAGCGACGCCTTGCCCTGCACCGGGTTCCGCGACAGGGCCATGAACGGGCGACGGCTCGCCGCCGCGTCCGGCGAGACGCCTGCGGTGGCATTGGGGAACACCGTCAGCCGCACGCCGCTGTTGAACACCTTGACCCGAGGAATCGTCAGCACGGCGTCCCCGTCCGGCGTCGCGAGCCCGGACTGCGTGAGCAGCCCGTCCGCGAGGCGGCGCACCTCGTAGCGATACGCCACGTGCTCGGCCACGATGAAGCGCTGCAGCCGCCGCGGCGTGACATCCACGAGCAGCGTATCGGGCGCGCCGATCAGGCCGTCCTGCGTGATCAGGCTGCGCGTGCGCAGCGTCACGTCCCAATGCAACCACATCTCGTCGACGGTGTTCTCGTCCCAGTCCACGGAACCGTTGATGTTGCCGATGGGATCGGCCGTCGCCGGATCGCCGTTGCCGAAGTTGCTGTTGCTCGAGCAGTTCGTGAACGCGGGGTAGCTGCGGTCGGTGCGGTACTTGTAGAGCTGGCGCGCCGCCATCATCGGGAACCACTCCGTCTGGTCGTGCGGGGTGTAGTGGTCGCGCTCGTCCCAGAACCACGCGCCGCCGGCGTTCTGCGCCTGAATGGACTGGAAGTAGGCGACCTTCTCGCTCCAGCCGGTGACGTTGTCGTTGAGTCCGCAGAACGCGACCATCGGCGCCGAGCCGCGGTGCCGTCCGATGCGCGCCTGCTCGCGACCGTCCATCCATTGGAACACGCGCTCCCCTGCGGTCGTCGGCAGGTCGAGGTCCGGTGAGCCCCACATGCGGTCCAACGACTCGCGCAGTCCAAGGTAGACATCGGGGCGGTAGCCGAGGCAGATCTTCGGGATCACGGACAGCGCTCCGGCGATCAGGTCCGGATGGTGCCAAGCCAGGAAGAACGCGAACGAACCGCCCATCGACACGCCCATCGCGTAGACCCGGTTCGGGTCGTGCGGCATCTCGCGGTTGGCCCAGCCGAGCAGGAACATGACGCGCTGCTCGGTGAAGTCCACGACCACGCCGCCGTCCGTGCGCGGGAAGTTGTAGGGCTGGTCGAGGTCGTAGTTCGCCTCGTAGCCGAAATAGAACGAGGCGAAATCACCGGTCGGCAGGTAGTCGTCGATGGACATCACCCATTCGCCCGGCGTGCCCGTGCCGACGAACGAGTTGAAGAAGTTACCGCCGCGACCGTGCCCGTGCATGACCAGCGCGCCACCCTTCTGGCCGCGGATCACGCCGACATGGAACGGGCGCCCCGGAAGGTTGCACATGGCGGGAAACAGCTGGCTGCCGGAATTGGTCGTCCACAGCACATAGTCCTCGCCCTTGGGACTGGTCAGCGTGCGCTGCCAGACCGGGCGCGGCAGTTGCACGCGTTCCCAGACCGGGTCGGGGGTGCTGTTCTGGCCGACCACCAGCGTACGGTCCTCACCCAGGCCCACGCGCTCGGCGAGCACCGCGTAGTAGGTGAGCGCGCCCACCACCGGCGTGGCCACGAACAGCCCCTTGGTCGCGGCGAGCGGCGGCAAAGTCTCTGCGATTCGGAAGGTGTAGGTCTGCCCCAGCAGGGAGGAGATGCGCGCGTCAACGCCGCTGTTGTCGCCGACCTGTGCGATCTCCATGGCGTTCTCGAGCGCGCCCGCTTCCGAGAGCGGGCCCGAACTCGAGTAAACGTGGTAGATCCAGCCGGTACCGGGCAGGTTGTCCCACGTCAGGAAGGTCTGGCCGTCGTGGAATGCCGTCTGTATGCCCTTGACGGAGGTCGCCTGCACGGGGGCTGCGAAGAGGAGCGCGGCGATGAGGCTGGCGATGCTGAGACGGGTCGTCAGTCGGAATCGCGTCATGGAGTGGATAGCCCTCTTGGCCAAAGTGGCGGACGATAGCTGAGAATAGCGAAGCCCTTGCAATACGCAATCAATTTCCGCCGGCCACGAGCGCGGGTGGTTACCGGTCCCACCGCTGGTTTGGTCTTGTCGAACGCGGCTGGAGCATAGCCCGAACCGAGGCGGTCGCCGGGCCGAGCGCACCCTTGGGCGGTCGTCAGACGTCCTGGGCCTGGCACCAGCGATGGTACCGCTTCGCCGGCCTCGGCAGACCTGCTCCGGCTGGTCTCGCCCCTCACGCGGCGTCGCCAGAGGGGTTCGAACACGGCTCCGTGAGGTGGGCCGCCCGAACGCCAACGCCCCCCGGCAGGACATCCCGCCGAGGGGCGTGGCATGCCAGGCGAACGAGCCTCAGGAGGTGATGCGCATCCCGTAGAACGAGCGGTAGATGAAGTACAGCGCCACCAGCATGAACACCCCGGCGGCCACCGGCGCGATGGTCGGGTTCGCGACCCCCATCTCGACCGCGAGCAGGCCGAACAGCGTGGTGAACTTGATGATCGGGTTCAAGGCGACGGACGAGGTGTCCTTGTACGGATCGCCGACCGTATCGCCGACGATCGAGGCGTCGTGCAGCTCGGTGCCCTTGGCGTGCAGCTCCACCTCGACCACCTTCTTGGCGTTATCCCACGCGCCGCCGGCATTCGCCATGTAGATGGCCTGGAACAGTCCGACCACCGCGATGCTGACGAGGTAGGCGATGAAGAACACCGGGTTGAAGAATGCATACGCGATGGTGAGGCAGAAGATCACCATGAAGATGTTGAACATGCCCGCCTGCGCGTACTCGGTGCAGATGCGCACCACCGTGCGCGAGGTCTCGATGCTGGCCGCCTCGGCCGAATCGAGCTTGATGTTCTTCTTGATGTACTCCACCGCGCGGTAGGCGCCCGTGGTCACGGCCTGGATGGAAGCGCCCGTGAACCAGTACACCGTGCCGCCGCCCATGAGCAGGCCGAGCAGCACGTACGGATCGAGCAGGTCGAGCTTGAACAGCTGCGCACCCGCCGCGTCGAGGCCGAAGTGCTTCTGCAGCGTGAGGATGATCGAGAACAGCATGGTCGTGGCGCCGGCGACGGCGGTGGCGATGAGCACCGGCTTGGCCGTGGCCTTGAAGGTATTGCCCGCGCCGTCGTTGTCCTCGAGGAAGTGCTTGCCCAGCTCGTAGTCCGGCGTGAAGCCGAACTGCTTCTCGATCTGCTGCGTGACGCCGGGCGTGGTCTCGACCTGCGACAACTCGAAGATCGACTGCGCGTTGTCGGTGACCGGCCCGTAGGAGTCCACGGCGATCGTCACCGGGCCCATGCCGAGCAGGCCGAACGCCACCAGGCCGAACGCGAACACCGAGCCGTAGGGCATGCCCGGGTTCAGGTAGGCGTTGATCGGCCCCGAGAAGCGGTAGGACAGGAACAGCAACACCGCCAGCGTCAACGCCTTCCAGAACACCGAGAAGTTGCCCGCCACCAGGCCCGACAGGATGTTGAGCGAGGCGCCGCCTTCCTTGGAGGCCGCGACGACTTCCCGCACGTGCCGCGAGTGCGAGCTCGTGAACACCTTGGTGAACTCGGGGATGACCGCCGCGGCGATGGTGCCGCACGAGATGATCACGGACAGCGTGAACCACAGGTTGCCGAACTGGGCCTCGGGCAGCAGCACCTTCGAGGCGGCGAACGTCACGCCGATCGACAGGATGGAGCACACCCACACCAGGCTGGTGAGCGGCGCCTCGAAGTTGATCTTGTCCTTGCCGGTGTTCTGGGCCCGCGCGAACGCGCCATTGGCGACGTACGCCAGGATCGAGGTCAAGATCATGAGCACGCGCATGACGAAGATCCACACCAGGAACGTGGCCTTGTGCTCGGGCACCACGGCCAGCGCGATGAACGAGATCAGCGCCACGCCCGTCACGCCGTAAGTCTCGAAACCGTCGGCGGTGGGGCCGACCGAGTCGCCGGCGTTGTCGCCGGTGCAATCGGCGATGACGCCGGGATTGCGCGGATCGTCCTCCTTGATCTTGAACACGACCTTCATGAGATCCGAGCCGATGTCGGCGATCTTGGTGAAGATGCCGCCAGCGATGCGCAGCGCGGAGGCGCCCAGCGACTCGCCGATGGCGAAGCCCAGGAAACACGCGCCCGCCTGTTCGGCCGGCACCCACAGCAGGATGGCGAGCATCATCAGCAACTCGACGCAGATGAGCAGCACGCCGATGCTCATACCTGCTTGCAGGGGGATCTCGTACACCGGCAACGGCTTGCCCTTGAGCGAGGCGAACGCGGTGCGGCTGTTCGCGAACGTGTTCATGCGGATGCCGAACCACGCCACGCTGTAGGAACCCAGGATGCCGAGCACCGAGAACGCGAGGATGGCGACGACGCGCATCGCGGCGAGGTGCTGCAGGAAGCCGAAGTAGTAGACGATGCAGGCGCCGATGAAGACCTCGAGCACCATGAGCAGCTGGCCCTGCTTCAAAAGGTACGCCTTGCAGGTCTCGTAGATGATGTGCGAGACGTCGAGCATGGCCTTGTGTGCCGGCATGGCCTTGACCTGGTTGAACATCACCAGGCCGAACGACATCCCGAGTACGCACACGCCCAGCCCGACCATCAACAGCTGGCGCTGGGCCGGGTCGAGGACGGGCAACTGTAAGTCCAACTCGCTCGCGAACGCCACGGCGGGCAGGACTGCCGCGGCCAACGCGGCGAGCAGGGCAGGTAGGGTCAGTCTCCGCAGGGCGGCGCCCGCGGTGCGGAACAAGGTCATCGTCGGCTCCTGATCAGGGTGTGGCTCCCGGCGCGACGCCGGAGGGCCCGACGAACCGGGACGACGCTCGTGCGGTGGTCGTGCGGGAGCGCCCGGTCGGCGGGGACAAACTGCCCTCGCGAGGCAGGAGGACCCTGCCCGCGGAGGGCGCGGCAGAATACCCGAAGCGACGAGCGACCGACAAGCCGAGGACAAGTTGCAGCAGCGCCAGCCTCGGCCGGGGTCGATTCTCACCTCGCGGGGCTTATCGCCGCGCGCGCGGTGGCTGGCGCGATTTCGTCGGCGAAAGCGTCCCCCACGGGGTAGTACCCCCAGGCGCCCCGCCCCGGGCGCCGAGTCGTGTACCTGCCCCGCGCGCTGCCGCCGGGTCCGCCCCGAACCCAACCGCGGAGGTCGTCCCTGCCGCCACGCCGAGTCGTCACGTTGCTCGCTTCCGGCACCGAGATCGTGTGCGCGCTCGAGTGCGGCGAGTCGTTGGTGGGGCGTTCGCACGAATGTGACCAGCCCCCCTGGGTGAAGCGCCTGCCGGCGGTGACCGCGCCGCGCTTCGACACGCAGGGGCCGTCCGCCGAGATCGACCGCAGCGTGCGCGGACTGTTGTCGCAAGCGTTGTCGGTGTACATCGTCGATCACGAGCAGCTCGCTGCCCTGGCGCCGGACCTGCTGGTGACGCAGGTCCAGTGCGAGGTGTGCGCGGTGAGCCTCGCCGATGTCGAGGCCGCGGTGCGCGCGGGACTGCCGTCGCGCCCGGCCATCGTGTCGATGAAGCCCGACGCGCTCGCCGACGTGTGGGCCGACATGCGTGCCATCGCCAGCGCGCTGGGTGTGCCCGAGCGCGGCGTGCAGCTGGTCACTCGGCTGCGCGCACGCATGCGCGGCATCGCGGAGCGCACGCGCGGCCGCGCCCGTCCG
>JAYVCN010000361.1:0-7946 GCA_043749875.1 Candidatus Eiseniibacteriota bacterium
CGCAACATGGCGGGCGACAGGTCACACAAGAACGTATGCCGCACGAACGGCCCCGCCGCCCGCGCCATGGCGCCCGGGCCGGAACCCAGGTCGAGCAGCGTCTCGTCCGCGACCGGCTCGAGCCGTTCCAGCACTCGATGCCGCGTGTCGCCATTCGTCAGCTCGGGCCACATCGCGTACGACGTCGCGCGCGAGCCGAACTCACTTCTCACACCGCTCGTCTCTCGCTCGCTGTTCACGCGCGGATGCCTGCGATGCAAACGGCGCGCGCCCCGAGGACGCGCGCCGCACGCGACACACCTGCTGTGCGAGGGCGAATCACCCGCCCCCCGCGCCCACCGGCGCGCTGCCTTCGCGGTAGCTGTGCATGATCGCGTCCAGCACGTTCTTCGTCGGCCGCACCTGATCCAACGGCAGCCGCGCCAGCGGCGAATCGACCAGCTTCATCTCGTCGTCGAACCGATGTGCGTTCGTGTTCACATACACGAGCCCGGTCACCAGCTTCATCTCGTCGCGCCCATCGCGCAGCGTCTGCATCGCATGGCCGGCGTCGGTGGGGTCGTAATCCTCGGCAAGCTTCTTCAGGAACACATGCGAACCATCGGGCATGGTCACTTCGCGCGTGGTGCCGGGCGCGTACTCCACGGTGATGTCTTCGTAATAAGGCACATAGTCGATGTCGTGCAGCGGCGCGTCATGTTCTTTCACGGCCGCGTAGGACTTGGTCGAACCCTCGTGATCCGCAAATGTCACGCACGGGCTGATCACGTCGAGCACCGCGGTGCCGGGGTGCGCAAACGCGGCCTTCAGGAGCGGACGCAGCTGCTTCTGGTCGCCACTGAACGAGCGCGCCACGAAACCGCAGCCGAGTTCAATGGCCAGCGCGCACAGGTCGATGGGTTGCAGCGCGTTGGCCTTGCCGCCCTTCTGCGTGCTGCCCACGTCGGCGGTGGCGCTGAACTGTCCCTTGGTCAGTCCGTACACGCCGTTGTTCTCGACGATGTACACCACCGGCACGTTGCGCCGCACGAGGTGGCAGAACTGACCCAGCCCGATGCTGGCGGTATCGCCGTCGCCCGAAACGCCGATCAGCAGCAGCTCGCGATTGGCGGCGTGCACGCCGGTGGCGATGCTGGGCATGCGGCCGTGCACGGCGTTGAAACCGTGCGAGTGGCCGAGGAAGTAGGCGGGCGTCTTGCTCGAGCAGCCGATGCCCGAGAGCTTCGCCACCTTGTGTGGCTCGAGCCCCGCCTCCCATGCGGCCTGGATGATGCCGCCAGTGATGGCGTTGTGCCCGCAGCCGGGGCAGAGCGTGGTCTTGCTGCCGTCGTAGTCGGCCTTGGGTAGCCCGACGCGGTTGAGCGGTTTATCTGAAGGCGCTGGGGTCGCGGTGCTCATTTGACGATCACCCCCTGCGTAACGACTTCAAGCGCAAGTATGCCGTCGACCACCGATTGCGCGTCGAGCGGCAGCCCGTCGTAGTGCAGCACGGACTTGATGCGCACCGCGCGCTCGGGCGACTCGAGCTTGATGCGCTCGGCCAACTGCCCGTCGCGGTTCTGCTCGATCACGTACACGCGCTCGTACTGCTTCACGAACTCGGCCACGGACGCATGCAGCGGCAGGCCGCGCACGCGCAGGTAGGACGTCTGCACGCCAGCCTCCGCGAGCTGCACGCGCGCCTCGAGCCTGGCCCAGTGCGACGAGCCGAATGCGATCAGTCCGATTTCCGAGCCGCTCACGCTCACCACCTCCGGTGGCGGCACCAGCCCGCGCGCCGTGACCAGCTTCTTCTTCAGCCGGTCCATGTTGCGCACGTAAGCCTGCGGGTCCTCCGTGTAGCGTGCCGCTTCGTCGTGGCCGGAGCCGCGCGTGAAGTACGTGCCCTTCCAGTCCTTCGTGCCCGGCAGCGTGCGGTACGGGATGCCGTCGCCATCCACGTCGCGGTAGCGCTCGAACTTGGCGACTTTCGCAAGTGCTTCGTCGTCCAGCACTTTGCCGCGATCCCATGCCTTGTCCGGGTACGAGAAAGCCTCGCTCATCCAGTTGTTCATGCCGAGGTCGAGATCCGACAGCACGAACACGGGCATCTGCAGCCTTTCGGCAAGGTCGAAGGCGGCGCCCGCGAACTGGTAGCACTCGTCCACCGAGCCGGGCAGCAGCACCGGGAACTGCGTGTCGCCGTGCGACAGGTTGTGGACGAACGCCAGGTCGGCCTGCGCCGTGCGCGTGGGCAGGCCCGTACTGGGGCCGACGCGCTGGATGTCGAAGATCACGCCGGGGATCTCGGTGTAGTAGCCGTAGCCGGCGAACTCCGCCATGAGCGAGATGCCTGGCCCCGACGTGCTGGTCATGCTGCGCGCACCGGCCCAGCCGGCGCCCAGCACCATGCCGATGGCGGCGATCTCGTCTTCGGCTTGCAGGACGGCGAACGTCGCCTTGCCCGTGACCGGGTCGCGGCGGTACCGCTCGAGGAAGCCGATGAGTGACTCGACCAACGAGCTGGAGGGCGTGATGGGGTACCAGGTCACGACCGTCACTCCGGCGAACATCGCGCCCAGCGCCGCAGCGGTATTGCCGTCGATCAGGATCTTGCCCGCGGTGGCGTTCATGCGCTCCACCTTATAGGGGTCGCGCTTCTCGAGATGCTCGCGGCTGTACGCCATGCCGGCCATGACGGCGGACTGGTTGAGCGTGAGTGCCTTGGGCTTCTTGGCCAACTGCGCGTGCAATGCCTGGTCCACCTCGGCGGCTTCGATGCCAAGCAACTCTGCAAGCACGCCCACATAAAGCATGTTGACCACCAACCGGCGCAGCTTGACGTCGGTGGTGATGCCCTCCATCAGCTTGGCCATGGGCACCGGGTAGACGATGCGATCGTCCGGCAGCGCCGGCAGCTTGATGGTGTCGTTGGCGACGATGACCGAACCGGGGCCCATCTCGGCCACGTCGGCCGCGGCGGTCTCGGGGTTCATGACCACCAGGATCTCGTGGTGCGCGCGGCGCGCCACCCAGCCGGCGCCACTGGCGCGGATGGTGAACCAGGTCGGCAGCCCCGCGATGTTCGACGGGAACAGATTCTTGCCGCTCACCGGGATGCCCATCTGGAAGATGGCCCGCAGCAGCACGTTGTTGGCCGTCTGGCTGCCGGAGCCGTTGACCGTGCCGACGTGGATGCTGAAGTCGTTGACGATGGGTTTCATGGGCACTCGACGGTACGAGCGGCGCTACAGGGGGTCAAGTAGCACGCGCCGCCTTGACCCGCCGCTGCCATCGCTTATCGTGCGCTCCCATGACCACTGCCATCGAACGCCACGAGCCCGCTCACGCGGTACTCACCGCCGCGCAACGCTGGCTCGCGCCGGTGCGCGAAAGTCTGGGCGATGATTTCCTGTCCGCTTACATCACCGGCGGCGCCATGAACCCGGGCTTCGACCCGGACAAGCGGCACGTGAACGTGTTGGTGGTCACGAAGGAGCTGTCGATCTCCCGGCTCGACGCGATCGCGGCCGCGGTGCCGACCAGCAGCAAGCCGCCGCACATCGACCCGATGTTCATGACCATGCAGCAGGTGCAGCGCTCGCTCGACGTGTTCCCGATCGAGTGGCTCGATCTTAAAGAACGCCACTGGCGGCTCGAGGGCGTGGACCTGTTCGACGCGCTGGATGTGCCCCAGACGTACCTGAGATTGCAGATCGAGCAGGAGCTGCGCGGCAAGCACCTGCGATTGAAGCAGGAGTACCTGATCGGTGCCGCGCAGCCGGAGCGTTTGCATGCTGCACTGGCGCGGCTGGCCAGTGGGTTTCACACGCTGTTCCGCTCGCTCATCCGGTTGCACGGCGAAGCGCCGCCGGCGAGCCTGGAGCGCGTCATCGCACGCGTCGCCGAGATCCACGACCTGGACGCGAACGCGCTACAAGGTGCGCACAAGCTGCGCGCGCTGCGCAAGCACCCGGGCGCCGAAGAGACGCGCGCCATCTACAAGGCGTTCCTCACCCAGGTCGAGCGCCTCACCAGCGCGGTCGACGCACTGAAAGTGCCATGAGCCACTGGCGCGCACCCGCGCGCCTGCTGCTGTTCGCGGTCCTGCTCATGGGCGCGGTGTGCGCCGCGTCGAGCCGGGCCGAGGACACGAGCGGGCTGGCCGCGATCCCGGCTTACACGGGCTATGTCAACGACGCTGCGGGCGTGATCGGTGAGCCTCGCCGCGCGCAGCTCGAAAGCTTCCTCGACCAGCTGCACCAGAGGACCGGCGCGCAGTTCGCGGTGCTCACCGTCGCGAGCACGGCTCCGGAGGAGCCGACCACTTACAAGACGCGCGTGTTCAACACCTGGGGCATCGGCGACAAGGAACGCAAGGACGGCCTGCTGCTGCTGGTGGCCATGCGGGAGCGCCAGGTCCGCTTCGAGACAGGCTACGGGCTCGAGGGCACGCTGCCCGATGGCTGGCAGTCACGCATGGTGCGCGATCTCGTGCTGCCGCAATTCAAGCGTGGCGATCCCGCCGAGGGCATCACCGCGGCGGTGCTGTCGTCCGCTCAGCGCATCGCCGCCGAGAAGCACGTGAGCCTGGAGTGGAATGGTCGCGAGTTGCGATACAACACGAGCCGCGGCGACCGGCTCCCGAATTGGATCGTGATGCTGGTCATGTTCTTCATCTTCTTCGTCGTGCTCCCGGCGGTGAGCGCCGGTACCCGGCGGCGCGGCGGTGGATACCTGTCGGGCGGCGGCTGGGGCGGGGGCTTTGGCGGCTTCGGCGGCGGCTTTGGCGGCGGAGGGGGCAGCGGTGGCGGCGGCTCGTTCGGCGGCTTCGGCGGCGGCTCGAGCGGTGGCGGTGGTGGCGGCGGCGGCTGGTGAACCCGCGCGGATCCGCGCTGCGTATCGGTGGATACATGACGCAGATCATCGCCGCGCTCAGGGCGCGGCGTTCTGAAAGGAGAACACGAGCATGAAGAAGGGACTGGTCGCTGTGGTCGTGGTGCTGCTGGTGCTGATCGCCATGGGCGGCTGCGTGGCCGGCAACTACAACGGGCTCGTGGCCCGCAAGGCCGACGTCGAGAACAAGTGGGCGCAGGTGGACAACCAGCTCCAGCGTCGCAACGACCTCATCGGCAACCTGGTCGAGACGGTGAAGGGCGCCGCGGGCCAGGAGCAGACGGTGTTCGGCGAGATCGCACAGGCGCGCGCCGCCATGGCCGGCGCCAGGACACCCGAAAAGGGCATCGCCGCCGCGCAGGGCATGGACAGCGCCATCGGGCGGCTGCTGGTGGTGGTCGAGAACTACCCGCAGTTGAAGAGCATGGAATCGTTCACACAACTGATGGACGAGATCGCGGGCACCGAGAACCGCATCGCTATCGAACGGATGCGTTACAACGACGCGGTCAAGACCTACAACGTCGCGGTGCGCAGCTTCCCGATGAACCTGTTCGCCAGCATGTTCAACTTCAAGGAAGCGCCGAACTATCCGGTGCCGGAAGCGGCGAAGGTGGTGCCCAAGGTGGACTTCAGCGGCATCAAGGCGGGTAGCAAGTAGCAGCTCAGTGCGCCGGCTCGATGGCCTCGGGGAAGCTGTCGCGAAACAGCGGGTCGGTGTGCAGGCCGATCCAGGACACGGCGGTGCGCCAGGCTTCGTAGGCGCTGCGGCCGGCGAGGCGGAATTGTTGGTAGCGAAGTCCGGCGGCGGTGAGGAGCGCCAGCAACTCCTCACCGCCGCCGGGCTCGCCCGTGGCGCACGCTTCGGCGCTGCTCAGCAGTTGGCATAGCAGGCGGACGCGGCGGGTGGGGTCGCCGCTCGCGAGCGACTCGAGTCCGGCACGACCGATGTCGCTCCACGCCCACGGGCCCAGGTCGAGCGCCTGCGCGAGCAGGGAGCGATCGGACGGCGTCATGCCGAACGCATGCGCGGCCGCCACGAGTCGCTCGTGCGCCTCGAGTGCCACGTCGCGGCGGCGCCGGTCGGCGCAAGCCGGCGCGCCGAGCATGGCGAGCGCGCGATCCTGTTGCTCGCGAAACCGCCGCGCGGTGGCGCGCGCCGGCGAAGCCGCGGCGCACAGGGTGGCGAGACGCTCGCGGTCGAACGCGGTGAAGCTCTCGCCGTCGCCGCGGTCCTCGCACACCAACACCGCTTCCAGGCGGCCGTCATGGGCGCGCACGGCGGCCAGCAGCGACACGCCGTGGGCGGCGAGTTCCGCGATCTCACGCGGCTGCTCGAGCAGGCGGTCCAGTTCGTCACGCCGCACGGGCCGGCCGAGCACGCACAGCCATTCCACGCACGCGCCCGCCTCGGGCAGCGACAGCCCGGCCCAGCGCTCGAACAGTTCGCCGCGCACGGCCACCGGCGCCAGCATGCCGAAGCCATTGCCGGCCAGCAGCGCGGCGCTGCGCGCGCCCGTCTGGCGGCAGACTTCGCGCAGCAGGCGCGCATCGAGTTCGTCCAGGTCGAGCGTGCGCAGCAGCTCGCCCATCATGCCGCCGGCGAGCGTTCGCAGCGCGCGCTCGCGCTCGGCCGCTTCGCGCGCATTGCGCGCTTCGCTCTGGAGCTTGCCGAGGTCGCGCTCCAGTTCGGCGCTGCGCCGCGCTTGCCGCGCCGCCTCGCGCGAGCGCGCCACCAGACGCTGCGCGCGCGCGATGAGTTCCTTGGGCGAGAACGGCTTGCTCATGAATCCGTCGGCGCCGTGCGCCAGCGCTTCGACGCGGGACTCGGTGTCGTTGGCGGCAGACAGGAGCAGGATGGGCACGTCGCCTTGCTCGGGATCGCGCCGCAGCAGGTCGCACAGTTCGAGCCCGCCGCGCTTGGGCAGGCGCACGTCGGCCACCACCAGGTCGGGCTTCTCGGTCTGCGCGCGGCGGAGCGCCTCGTCGCCGTCCTGCGTCACCGAGACACGGAAGTGGTTCGCCTGGAACGCGAACGCCAGCAGCTCGACGACGCGCAGGTCCTCGTCGGCCACCAGCACGAGCGGCAGCGGCTGGTCGCGGCGGAACCCGGGCAGCTGCGGGATCACGCGCCCACCGCGCGTGCGGGCAGGTCGCGGATCAGAGCTTCGATGACGCCGTGCGCGAACGGCTTGCGCAGCGCGCACGTGATGCCGGCTTGCTCCGCGAGTCGCTGCTCGGCGCCGTCGCGCGTGAGCGCCACGACCTCGAAGCGATGCTGCGCGGCGAGTTGCCGGGCCACGAGCGCGCGCAGGTGCGCGCGGCCACTCGCGTCGGGCAGGCACACGTCCACGAACACCACCGACCATGCGCTCGCCTGGAGTGCCACCCACATCTCCTCGGCGCGCTCGACGCCCTCGACCACCCAGCCCTCGCGCTCGAGCACGCGCGCGAGCGCCATGCGCGCCACGAGCGAGTCGTCCACGATCAGCGCGCGACGCTGCTTTCCGACCGCGCGGGCGGCGCCCAGGGGCTGCGCCGCATCGGCATCGAGTTCGACGGGCGCGGGCGGCAGCGCGTCGCGGGCGTCGAGTTCGAACCGCGCTGGCGTGGGCTCCAACGCCGGCGTGTACTTGGGTCCGTGCATCGCGACAGGATCCTGCGGCCGCGGGAGCCTGAGCGGACGCACGTGTTCGGGCGAGAGCACCAACAGTGTGGGCCCTGCTGCCTGGACGTTTTCTGGAGCGGGCTCGGGAGCACTCGCCACCGGCCTCACCGCCGACAGCGCAAATTCGATCGCGGTCTCCGCGCCGGCCACCGCGCGCGTCCTCGGGCGCGGCGGCGGCGTGTGCAACTGCGGCACGCCACGCAGCGCTGCCTCCACGTCCACGACCCAGAACTCTGCGCCCTCTTCCGTGCGCACGCGCAGGTGTGCGCCCGGCACCGCGGCGGGCGCCTGGCCCGGCTCGGGACTTGCGAACACGCGCCACACGATGTGGTCCAGGTGGAGCCACGCACGCGACAGGCCCTGCGCCAGCAACGCCGCCGGCCGCTCGCCATGCGGGCGCGCG
>JAYVCN010000362.1:0-2733 GCA_043749875.1 Candidatus Eiseniibacteriota bacterium
ACGGCGTGGCGTCGTTCATCGCGCGATTGGAGATGCCGACATCCGTCGGCTCGATCATCGCGCTCGACTGGCCGTTCGGAGGTGACGTCGTGGCCTACACCGGCCAGCCCGCGAAGGACGGCAACGGCATCTTCGCGTCGCTCGGCGAACCCTCGCTCAACAACCACGAGGCGGTGGCCTACCGCGTGACGCTGTCCGGCACCTCGGGGGGTGCGCTGGATGACGAGGCCGTCTACAAGGGCGACTCCTCGCTGGTCGCGATCTCGCACCTCGAGGACCAGGTCGCTCGCGAGGGCCAGACCGTGCCGGAAGGCGGCGGTGTGTTCGCCGGCTTTTACGGCTTCCCCGCCGTCAACGATGCCGGCCAGGTGGCGTTCACCGCGAGCTTGCGCGGCACGCCGGGTGGGGCGAGCGACGACCGCGGGCTCTACATCTGGGATCCCGCGCAGGGCCGGGTGAAGTTGTTGCGCAAGGGCGACCTCATCAATGGCCGCCACGTCGCGGACTTCATCGCGCTCAACCTTCGCGACTTCGGCGGTCACAAGAGCTTCAACAACCAGGGCGAGGTGGTGGCGCGCATCCAGTTCAGCGAGTTCGGCGGCGATGGCCTCTACCTGTTCCGGCTGGAGCCCGTGCTGTCGGCGCCCCCTCCCCCGCCGCCATTTTTGGATCCACTCGCGTTACTCGTGGGTCCGAACCCCGTGCGTTCGGGCGCCGTGGACGTGCGCTGGGCCGCGCCGCGCGATGCGAACGTGCGCGTGCGCGTGCTGGACGCGACCGGGCGCCTGGTGCGCGAGCTGCCGCCCGGCGCCGGGTCGACCCGCTGGGCGCTGGACGATACGCGCGGCACGCGTGTCGCCCCCGGCATCTACATGGTGGAGCTCGAGGCTTCAGGATCGCGTCGGGTCCGCCGGGTGGCAGTGATGCATTAGACCGGAAATCGGTCGAACGAAAGTGGGTCCGGCCAACCGTGCGTGTGGGTCATCGGGGGATGCTCCGCGCAAGGAGCCGGACCCATGCTGTTTTTTTTCGTGGCGGTCGTGTAGTTCGAAATAATTCTGCTTGACGGGTCCTGGCAGCACAACCTGCTGTGGCGCGCTGGGTGTTCGGGAATCGCGCGCCAGGACGCAGGGCGGCGGCGCCCAAGGCGTCGCGTGGCTGCAGTGGCGAACGTTGTCGTGGCGACTGAGGGTGGACCCATTGCTCCACCGGTCGAGTTGGATCCACTGGCCGTACGGCCAGCAGTCCCATGTGATGTGCCGATTGCGGCCATTTCATGGGGCCGCTTCCAGCGCCCGCAGCGAGACGCTCTGGCTGGCAGCGCTCCTACAGGCCCGCGAGAGACGAGAGGCTTCGCTACGTGCGCTCGCTGCTCGCGCACTCGCGGCCCGGCGCCAGCGTGGATGAGTGGCTTGATCTCGCCCTGGAATGCCTTGTCCATGCGCTCGAGAAGCAGAAATTCGGCAAATGCTCCCGGCCTGAAAAGCAGCGGGGCAGCAAGAACCCACGCTACTTCCCATTGGAGGCGAAGCGCGAGGCACGAGAGCAGGCGAAGGTTGCAGCCGCGGCGGCTGCCCTGCGAGCGGACGAGATCATCCCGTGGCTGCGCGTGCTCGGTTACAGCGCCCAGCAAGCCCGCCATGGGGTTGAACTGTGCGCGCACATCCTGGACGCACCGATCGAGGTGCGAATGAAGCCCGCGTTGCGCGGGCTCGCCCCGCGCTGCGTGCGCAGCTCGCCGCACGCGCCGAGCGCGCCCGCATGACCGCGCTGGAGGTCGGACAAACGCCGCGGTTCCACTGCCTAGCCCAGCGCCGCTCGCCGCCACTTGTCTGACCTCGTGGCCCCGCCTATCCTGCCTCGCGCTTCATGACTTGGATTCATCCCCCAAAGCGTCTCTCGGAGGCATCCTCATCCATGGCGATCCAGAAAGTCGGCGTGATCGGCTGCGGCCTCATGGGCAGCGGCATCGCGCAAGTGAGTGCGCAGGGCGGCTTCATCACCGTCGTGCGCGAGGTGTCAGCCAATGCGCTCGAGAAGGGCATCTCCTCGATCCACAAGTTCATGCAGGCGGGTGTCGACAAGGGCAAGGTGCCGCCCTACGAGCTCGACAAGGTGAAGAAGAACCTCACCGGCACGGTGAAGCTCGAGGACCTGGCGGACTGCGACCTGATCGTTGAGGCAGCGCCCGAGAACGTCGGGCTGAAAAGAGAACTGTTCGGCGCGCTCGAGGGCATCGTCAAGCCCGGGGCGATCTTCGCGTCGAACACCTCGAGCCTGTCGATCACCGAGATGAGCAACTTCTGCAAGCGCCCCGAGCGCTTCATCGGCTTGCACTTCTTCAACCCCGTCCCGCTCATGAAGCTGGTCGAGGTGGTGAACACCGTGCGCACGGACGCGGCGGCGGTGGCCGAGGCGAACGCGTGGTGCATGGCCATCGGAAAGACGGTGGTGAACTGCGGCGACTCCACCGGCTTCGTCGTCAACCGGCTGCTCGTTCCGTTCATGCTCGACGCCATCCGCGTGTTCGAACAGGGGCTGGCGAAGCGTGACGACATCGACAACGCCATGAAGCTCGGCTGCGGTTACCCCATGGGCCCGCTGTTCCTCACCGACTACGTCGGGCTCGACACCACGTATTACATCAGCGAGATCATGTTCGACGAGTTCAAGGAGCCGCGCTTCGCGGCCCCGCCACTCCTGAAGCGCATGGTGCTTGCTGGCCAGCACGGC
>JAYVCN010000363.1:0-7634 GCA_043749875.1 Candidatus Eiseniibacteriota bacterium
TCCACGACTCCTACCGAAACGTTGTACGGCGGGTCCGTCCACACGCAGTCCGCGAGCTGCCCATCGAGGACCGCTTGCAGATCCTCCGATGCCGTGGCGTCGCCGCAGATCACGCGATGCTCGCCGAGGTGCCACAAATCGCCGCGGCGCGACGTCGGGACCGCCGGGAGCTCGGGGACGGGGGATTCCTCCACGCCCATGGCATCCAGCTCGAGGTCCCGGAGCTCAGCCGCGCTGAACCCCGTGAACTCGAGATCGCCACCGTCGTCCTGGATGCCGGCCATCTCCGCCGCCAGCATCGCCTCGTCCCACTCGCCCTCGAGCGTGAGCCGGTTGTCCGCGAGGCGGTACTCACGCTTCCTCGCGTCGTCGAGGTGCGTGTGTTGGATCACGGGCACCTGCTCGAGCCCGAGGAGTTGGGCCGCGGCCAGCCGCCGGTGACCGCAGAGGATCACGCCCGCCTCGTCCACCTCGATCGGCTTGTTGAAGCCGTGGCGGATGACGTGCGCGGCGAGCTTCTGGACATCGTGGTCCGAGTGAAGCCGCGCGTTCTGCGCGTAAGGCTGGAGGCGCGCGATCGGCCAGGACTCGAGCGCGCGCACGACTTGCAGGTTCTCCATGTTGGCTACTCCTTCCCCGGCTACCGGCTACTCAAGTGGCGACTTGCCGTGAAACTCTGTCGCTAGCAGACCTGCGGGGCGGTCGTCACCCGCGTGTAACCCCAACCAAGGACCCAAGTTAGCCAAGGGTGCTGGAGGCGCGTTTTCATGGCGTCTCCTTGGGCGCGCCCCCAGCTTTGAGCGCTCGGAGGGCTTCCCGACAGCGGTAGACGAGTAGGCCTCGAGGGTTCTCGATCTTGGCGTGATTCATCTCGTCGCGTATCTGCGCTGCGAATGGTCGGACGTCGAGTGGAGAGAATCGAACCTGCTGAAGATCGAGCCAGTCGTCCGTGAAGTCTCTGCCTGATTGTTTCTTGCTGAGCAGTGCTTCTCGGCTGATCGTACGATCGACCACGTCGCGAATTGGCTGGAGGCCTCTTGGTTCATTCGCTGCGCCGTTAGGGGTTGCGGGTTCCTGCGATGTCGGCAGAGCTTGCGCCGCCGGGGTGGTTTGGTTCTTCTTCAATGTGGGAGAGGCAACAGCAGAGGCTTGGGGAGAGGCAGGGGTTCCAGGCCCGCCATCCAGCTCGAGGTCCAGCCCCTCGTCCAGCCCTGGTACGAAGTGTCCTTGTGAATCTCTTGGACGTGCCGCACTCAAGAACCCGCCCTTCGAGGAGTGCTCGTGGCGCTTCCGCTGAGCCTCCCGGGCTTTGATGATGCTCTCTTGAATCCACGTCCCATCCGGTCTCACCGTGAAGAGGCGGGCGAAAGCCGCTCGGTGCTGCTTCCACTGTGCAGGCGTGTACCCGGCCCAAGTGCGCACCTCATCTTCGGTGCAGACTCCCGGATGGTCGGTCAGGTGAGTCCTGGCGAGGACGTCGATGTATCGCCCCCGCTCATCGAGGTTCAGGTCCCGGATGGCAGGGTCGGTGAGCCAGTCCTTCATATAGAACTGAAAACTTGGTGCCGGATTCACTGCGAACCTCCACAGCTTCCGTATGCGCCGAATGGCGCAACGAGTGATTGCCGCCGCCAGGGTCCGGCATTGCCGTGCCACAACGCGTCAACGCATCCGGGTCACCCCCTCCCCGCGCAGGGCCCGTGGACGCCCCGGCAGCCGGCTTCGCGGCTCGGTCGGATTCACACGCGAGGTCGCGACAATTCGACGGCGTGATCGATCCTTGGGGGCCATACGCGGAGCTTGCGAATGCTCACGCGATTTGGGCGAGAACTCGGCGCGCGGAGAAATTGTGCTCGTTCTGTGCTCGAACCATCGCGCAAGGCCTGTTTCTACGTGTTCAATCGGCCAAGACCGCTCTCGCGCAACGTGGCCACGTGTGGTCGGTTGTGCGCAATGGTGGTCGGTGTTCTCACCCCGTCGGGCGTGCTCAAAATCCGGAGTCGCGCAAGCGACGTGGGGGTTCGACCCCCCCCTCCGGCACCATCACTTCGACGAGTTACGCCGATTCGCTTCGTCCCCACCAATCGACAAAATCCGGCGACTGTGCGGGAACTCCTCTGGAGCGTGGCGCGGCGCGCCACACCCTCCATGCCTCACGGAAGTTCACGATCTGCTTTGCATGCCGATGGAACACCCACGGGATGATCCTCCCCGTCTCCCGTTCGATGACCGTGGTGTTCTGCCGCTGTCGCGCGAGGAGTTCGTCGGGTTCGGGTGAGGCCGAGAATGGATACACCCTGCCCTCGTCGTTCTTGCTCGTGCCCGGTTCCAAGCGCACGACACCCGCTTTGAAATCCACCTGTCGCCAGGTCAGTCCCTTCACCTCACCGATCCGCCATCCGGTGAGGTACGTGAACTGCACGAGCGACCGGCGGTGTTCCACCCTGCCGCGACCGGATGTACCTGGACAGTGGCCTCTTAGCTTCAATGTGAGCCACTAAAGTAGGGGCGCCTAGGTGCCGATGAATCTGGGCAGAAGCCGACCGTGCACTTCCGGCGGGGGCGCGCGACGCAATCCATATCGCCCAGCAAAGACAGGGCGCAATCGAGGCAGATCAAGAGATGTCCGAAGAGAAACGCGACTTTCTCCCGCACCTCCACAACATGCTCACCGTCGGCGCCTCCGATTTTCATCTGAAGGTCGGCGCGCGACCCACGTATCGGATTGACGGCGAGCTATTCGCATTGGACGAGGCCTCCTGCAGCGTTTCCGATCTCGAGGGACTCGCCGATGCCATACTGACTCCCCGGCATCGCGAGACCTACGCCAAGGACCTCGAACTCGACCTCGCCTTCAGCATCCCAGGTAGGGCCCGGTATCGCGTCAACCTCTGCTGTCAGCGCGGAACTCTCGGCGCCACTTTTCGCCTCGTGCCGATGACGATCCCTTCTCTCGCGGATCTGCGGCTCCCAGCCGTTCTCAGCGAAATCGTCCACGAGTCCCACGGTCTCGTGCTCGTGACTGGAGCGACCGGTTCCGGCAAGTCGACGACTGTCGCTGCTATGATCGACGACGTGAACCACTCGTCCACACGCAAGGTCGTCACCGTTGAGGACCCCATCGAATACCTCCACCGCGATGATCGTTGTCTGATCTACCAGCGGGAGGTGGGCCACGACACCCACTCGTTTGCACACGCGCTGAGCCATGTCCTGCGACAGGATCCTGACATCATCGTGATCGGTGAGGTTCGTGATCTGGAAACCCTCAACGTCGCACTCAATGCCGCCAACACTGGGCATCTGGTCATTACGACACTGCACACGGCTGACGCCGTTCAATCGATCCAGCGCATGCTGACGTACTACCCGCCGCACGAGCACGATGAGATTCGGAGGATCCTCGCCGACAACCTGCGCGCTGTGATCTCTCAACGACTGCTCCCAGTGATCGGGGGGAAAGGCCGGCTCCCCGCCGTTGAGGTCATGGTGAACACCGGCACGATCAAGGAGTACATCATCGACCCGGTGAAGACCCCACTCATCCGCGAGGCCATTCAAACTGGCGCCACTCAGTACAAGATGCAGAGCTTTGATCAGGCGCTGTCGAACTTGGTGGAGCAGCGTCTCGTGACCCCCGAAGTTGCGATCCGGTATGCCACGCAACCGAATGAGTTCGCCCTTTACCTACAGGGGTTCTTGGGCGCGGCGAACCGAGTCTGGGCTTCCACGGAACTTTCGGCCCTTGATCGACCGCTTCCGAAGAACGACCCGCCTTGGCTTGAGTGGAAGGCCTCCTAGGCAGGAATATACGGAAGCCGCGTGAGAGTGAAGGTCGACGGCTCCGGAGACCCCTAGGCTCATCTCGACTGGCGCCCGTGCGGTTCAGGGCGGCCGTCGCCCTGTGCGCCGCTTCGAATCATCCTCCGCGTCCCGAATCGGGGTTCTTCCGAGTCGCTCGAGCTGCCCTCTAGTCCCAAAACAAGAGCGGTTTCACACTCGAAGTGATCCTCGTGAACCGGATTCTCAGGCGCATGGATCTCCCTTCCGGCCGTGGATGCCTTCGGTGGTCGGCACTCAGGTTGGATCGACCGCTGCCTGGATTCCCTTTCATCGTGATGTCGCGGTGGGTCGTCGGTGCCCGGCACTTCCCAGCGCCTGCTGAGCTAACAACGCAGCGACGACCGCAGCGCCTCGACGGCCCCGCAGAAACACCCGCTGCCACGGATTCCACGCCAACAGTCGATACGCGAACCACGCCTTCAGCGCCCACGCCAGCGACGCCATCACCATGTACGCCCCATTGCTCACGTGCGTGCTCACCGGCATCCGCAGCGCGTGCACGCCGTGCTTCAGCTGGTCGAACTCACGTCGGTGTCCCCCGCGCAATAGCACCTGCCGAAAGCCCGCCTGCCGGCCCCCGGCTCCACCAGTTCGAGCAGACCCCTCAATGTTTCGCCAACACACCCGAGCGGCCATTGGCGTACTTCTTTCGCCGCTATCGTCCGCGTTTATCCCATGTGGCTGGAATCTCGAATCACTCTTGGGACGCCAGCGCGCACGAGGCCGCGCCGCTTGGGACCGCGTACGTCAGGTTGCTGGGTGCCCGCCCGGCGCACCTCGAGCTGCCAGGAACACCGCGGCGGTCCACGTGGGCACCAAGTCCACGCCGGGGATGATCTCGGCGAGGAAGGCCGGCAGGAATGCCCAGTGCCAGCCGAGGAGCTTGATCAGGATCGCGCCCGTGATGACATCCAGGATGTCATTGACTGGCGAAGCAGCCCCCTCGGCAAGGAGAGGCCAGAGGATCCACTGGACTGCGTCGCTGGCGAGTGCCACCGCCCATGCCATGCGTACGGCGGCACGGCGCGGCCGGCGTTCCGGTGCCTGGTGAGGGATGCGCTCGGCTTCGAGGATCGGCGGCTCCGCTCCGGTCGGCACGATTCATTCACCTCATTGGAAGAGGACCAGCGTCCGGGTCGCCGATCCGAGAGGCGGGCCGGAGGACCAGACTGTTCCCGAGCTTCTACCGGGGCGGGTGCGTTGGCAAGGGCCACGAGCGGAAGGCGCGCGCGCGAGTGCGAAGCAGGCAAGCCACGAAAGTGCCTGGGCCGGCCAAGCTGTAGACTCCAGGCGATTGAAGCGCACAGCCCGATCCTGCTGCGCGGCCAGCTCCGTTGGGCGACTCTTCCGTGGATTCCGTCCCTGCGGGGGGAGTAGTCTCCGCGCCACGGTCGAGCCGGCTCCGCGAACCCGCGCAGCTTGGGAAGACCACGACATCGCCCGGCGTCGTGGACCCGCTCGGCGCCGTGCTCAGCGGCGACACGCAGTGCCGCTCGCCCCAACCTCCAAGGAGGAGATCATGAACCTGATCTGGATCGCGATCATCGGCCTCATCGCTGGCGCGCTGGCCAAGTTCATCATGCCCGGCAAGGATCCCGGGGGCATCTGGATCACGATGGCACTCGGGGTCGCGGGCGCCTTCGTCGCCAACTTCCTCGGAGGCAAGCTCGGCTGGTATGGCCAGGATCACAACGCCGGCATCATCGGCTCGACCCTCGGCGCGATCCTGCTCCTGCTCATTTACCGAATGGTGAAGGGCCGGTCGACGAAGAGCTCCACCTGACTACGGCGGATGGTGCCCGAACCTTCCGCCCCCGCGTCCAGGTCGGTGCGGCGCGCCGGTGAAAAGGCGGGCGAAGAAGCTGGGGATCGGGACACCGGGGAACATGTCTGGGAGAGCACCCGGGTGCGTAACTGACACCCCCCACCTGAGCGCGTCGATGCGACTGCGATGTGCGACGCGCTTTGTCCGGGCCGGCTAACACGCGGCACGGGGGCGGGACTTGGGGACCGAGGCTCGCGAGGGCGCGCGCTCCGCTTCCGGAAGGCCCAGGGCCAGGCCGGATTTCAGACGAGAACCGGCTGGCGAATGCCCTCACGCTCCCCTGTCTGCTCCAGCGTCTGGTGGGAGTGAACGCGCAGATGGGCCGGTTCGGCCAACTGCCGGGGGTTCAGTTGCATCAATCGGCCTCATCGTGCAATGGCGGCAGGCCAAGGTGCTCCCGCACGTTTCTCTGCTGCCACTGCAGCATGGGTTGGGCCCCGATTCGCTGCTGTAACACGAGATCTTCTGTGAGCCGCTCGGGCTGCAACTCTCCGCGATCCGTCAGGGCGTCCATGAACGCTCGCTCGCCGCCAGACCACGCAACGAGTTGGCTGGCGACACCGGCAAGTTCCCGGTCCAGATGGGCCGCCAGCTTTCGCGCATCTCCCGCAAGTGGCTCGTGAGCGACGCGCAGCAGGGGAACGAGCTTGTTGCGAACGTCCTGCAGATCAAGCGATGCGACCTGACCGTTCCATGTGCGGGCATCATCTCGCGCCGCCGCGGCGAAGCATGTGAACGCTAGGCGGAACTCCGGCCGCTGCAGAATCGCGGGATCCGTCTCGAGGATTTGAATCGCGTCGTAGCGATCCCGAGCGACGGCGCGCGAGAGATACGCCGTGAACTTCCCGGCGGCCAGCTCCGACAACGTGTACGTCAGTACTTGATCCTTCTCGAAGCCAGGCAGAGTCGCGTTCCGTTCGACGAGGCCGCCCAGCGGCACGCGAGCGACGAAGCTGATATCAAGCTCGAGGTTTTGCTCGCCTGCGAGGAGGCTCGCGAAGCGCAACCGGAACTTTCCGCCGGCGTGCTGGCTTGGAGTGTGAACGACCCGGCACCCCGCCAACTGGCATGCGCGCGCTACCCGGCGCTCGAACAGGGGGCGTTGCTCCGCAAGCGCGCTGGCCGAGAAGTTGCCGACGAAGTTGATGTCAATGTCCACCGAGAGTCGAGGCAGCGGCAGCCAGAGGACGTTGAGCGCTGTGCCGCCCTTCAGCGCGCAGACGTTCCTGAGTTCGTCGTCCGCTCGAAGTCGTTCCAGAACGGCTAGCAGGCGCACGGCCTTTTCCAGCACATCGGCCCGGAACCCAAGTTGCGCGGCAAGGCCCTGAAGCGCTTCCCGGGAAAGTTCCATCGGGTCAATCCTCCGACAAGGGCAGGTCCGGGGGCACCACAAGATTCCATCGTCTGGCCAAACGGCCGGGCTGTCGCCGGTCCAAGTAGACCGGGCCTGCGGGGCGCTTTGCCTCGAGCGCGGAGAGCAGTTTGGGCGGCGTGAGCCAGCGCCGCGCGTGCGCTTCCAGCAAGTAGCCCAGCCTTGCCGTCAGCAGCGGCCGCTCGACGAGTTCCGCGTATTGGGTGAGCGCCGCAAAATCGAGGGCCTCCACAGAAGCCAACGAACGCCACACCTCCTCCATCCCGCCTGCCAGGTCGGGGCGATCCAGCACATCGACCAGCGTGCGTTCGAGGGTCGTCGAGCGGACTTCCAATCCAGAACGCTCCAGCCGCACGACGAATGACTCCTTTGCCCGACGCAGCTGGGCACGTGGTCGCACCGGATCGTA
Source organism: Candidatus Eiseniibacteriota bacterium (assembly GCA_043749875.1). Classification (GTDB taxonomy): domain Bacteria; phylum Eisenbacteria; class RBG-16-71-46; order RBG-16-71-46; family RBG-16-71-46; genus JAIOPA01. The sequence goes on from JAYVCN010000363.1 coordinate 7,450, forward strand.
GTGCCGGCCCTGAAACCGGAGCGGTCGCGTCTTAGTCCACGTGACGAAATGGAGTCGCTCGAACGCGCTTTGTGCGTAGCCGAGGGCCTCGAGTGCCGTGTGATATGCCAGCGTGGCATCCGGCGCGAGCCGAGAGGCCAGCGCGAGTGGATCTACACTCACATCCGAGGGCGCCTGCCCCGCTC
>JAYVCN010000364.1:0-3267 GCA_043749875.1 Candidatus Eiseniibacteriota bacterium
CTTGAGCAGCGCGTCGGTCATCTCCTGGATCGCGCGCTTGGCGCGGGCTTTCGTCTTGGCCCACTGGGCACTGCCGAGCGCGTGAATGCCCGGCCGCGCGCCGTCGCCCGCGGCATAGCGCGACACCAGCGCCAGCTGGTGCACGGGCACGTACAGGACATCCTTGCCCGCGTAGCTGAGTTCGAGGCAGTCGGTCTCCTGGGCAGAGAGCGTGAGCCGCTTCATGCCCCGGTAGATGCCGACGCCATGGTCTTCGTGCACCACGTAGTCGCCCGGCTTGAGCGCCGACAGCTCCGCCGCCGTGAGGCCACCTGTTCTTCGTGATCGCCGCCGCCGCCGCCGGTACCTCGAAAAAATCTCGTGGTCCGTGAGCAGCGCTAGTCCGGCGTCCTTCCACGTGAAGCCCGCCGAGACGACGCCGATGCCGAGTGTGGCGCCCGATTCGCCCAACAGCTCGTACAGGCGGTCGCGCTGGCCCTGGTTGTCGCAAAGCACGATCGGCGCCACGCCGTTCGCGGCCAGCTCGGCGAGATGATTCTTGAGTTTCTCCATGGAGCGCTGCAACGGTTCGGGCGGCGCGCAGTCCACGACGAGCGTGCTGGCGTAGCGCGCGCCCTCGCCCGCGGCGGCCACCGAGCCCATGAAGTCTGCGCCGCGGCGCGTGGCGCACAACTCGGTCCACGCGTCCTCCGGCAACCATAGCTGCTCGGGCGGCGAGATCAGCGGATAGTGCGCGCGCGCATCGTCGAAGCCACGACGGATGCTGTCCCACAGGGTTTCTGCGCGCTCGTCCAAAGCCGCGGGGTCGTCGAGCACCACGATCGTGTCGGGCGGGAGGTGATCGAGCAGCCCGCGCAGCCCGGCGTCGTAGTAGCCGGCGAAGCGCTCCATCCCTTCATGAAACAAGGCGGCACCGCCTTTGGCCGCCTCGTCGCCCGCATCGCGCAACCGCTGCGCGATGGCCTCGGCGTCGGCGGTCTCCACGACGATCTCATAGCGCGGCAGCACGCGGGCCGACTGGAGCTTTTCGAGCGAGCGCTGCGTGCCCGCGTCGAAGCGGCGCAAGGACGCGATGGTGTCGCCGTCGAACTCCACGCGCAGCGGGTCGCTCCAGCCCACGGGCCACAGGTCCAATATCCCGCCGCGCCGCGCACAGTGGCCGACAGACTCCACCTCGGGGTAACGCTCATAGCCCAGGAACACCAGGCGCTCGACCAGCTTCTGAGGATCGAGTTCCTCGCCCGTGCGCAGCGAGAGGATCGCGCGCGCGAGCTTGTCCGGGCCCGGCACCTTCTGCAGCACGCCGCGCACCGTGGCCACGACTATGCCGGACTCGTGCGCGGCGAGCCGCGCCAGCGTATCGAGCCGCTCGGCGGTGACCGACGGATGCGGTGACGACGCGTCGTAGGGACTTGCATCGGGCTCGGGGAACGCGAACGTGGCGGCACGGCCGCGGAAGTACTCCACGTCGTCGCGCGCCGCCTCCCAAGGCTCGCCGTGCTGCACCACGTACACCAGCGGCTTGCCGAGCTCGCGCTGCAGCCATGACACCAGGAACGCGCGCGCCGAACCCGTGAGCCCGCGCACTGCGGCGCGCGGGCGCTTGCCTGCCGGGGCCCCGGTCGCATCCCGACCGGGTGTCACGCGACTCCAGCCGTCGCGCAGCATGACCAGCAACTCGCGCGCGACGGGGCTCCTGCCGGCATGCTCGGCCAGCGACTCGGCCAGCGCGTCCTTCAAGAAGACGTCTGATGTGCTCATATCGTGCGGGCGAGAATCAGCGTGCCGCGGCGCGGTCGCCGAGCAGCTTGCGGATCGTGCGCTCGAGTTCGGCGTAGCTTGCGTCGCAGCGCGCGTGGCGCGGGTCGCTCGACGGATGGTATTCACCGCCGCCGTGCGCCCAGCGCACGAGCCCCTCGCGATCGATCAGGAACGACACGCTGGTCCAGTTGCGGCCGGGGTGGCCGGCGAGCCACCAGCGGTTGAGCGTGCTCCAGCGCTCGTCCACCGCGAGCGGGCCATGGAAGCCGAGCTTTCGCGCGGTCCGGCGCACGAAGGCGTCGCTCACGGCGTGGATGGGCTTGGGGTGGAACACGCCCACGACCACCAGGCCCTGAGCGGCGTAGCGCGTGCGCAGCGTCTCGAGCGCGGGCAGCGTGTTGCCGCAGTAGCGGCAGTCGGTGTTGAACCAGCGCACCAGCACCACCCTGCCGCGCAGCGACTCGAGCGTGAGCGGCGGGCTGTCCAGCCAGCGGTCGAAGCTCCACGCGCGCGCCGGCTTGTCGAGCAGCTCGGCGGGCGAGTCGGCGTCGTCCGGGGCGGGCATGGCAAGCGCCGGCGCGGGGGCTGCCTCCGTCGCGGCCGGGCGCAGCGTGGGCGTGGGTGCCTCGGACCCGGCGCCAGCCGCGCAAGGCCATGCGAATACGAGCGGCAGCGACAGGGTCGCGGCCACGAGCAGGGGGTACCGGAGCCTCGCCGGCGTGTGCGCGTGCAGAGCGGGGATGCGCGTCATGTGACGCGAGGCTAGTCTATGCGGCGCCGTTTGCTCAATCCCTGCCCAGCCCCCCTCCGGAGGTGTTCGTTGACCGCTCGCTCGCTCTCCCGGCTCGGTCTTGCCGTCATCGTCACGGCGCTCGTCGCGTCGGCAGCGTTCGCTTCGCCGCCCAGGACGCTCGAGAAGGTGGATCCCAAGGCGCCGTGCTTCCGATGGCCGGCCGTGGATCTCGACCACGACGGTGTGTTCGACCGCATCGACCGTTGCGACAACACGCCCGTCGGCGCCATCGTGGACGAGTGGGGCTGCCCCATCGACAGCGACCATGACGGCGTCTACGACGGCCTCGACAAGTGTCCCGACACGCCGCCCGGCGAGCACGTCGACCGGAACGGTTGTTCGAGTGTGCAACTGTCGGGCTCGTCGCGGGCTCCCGAAGTCACGCGACCCACGCCCACGCCGCCCCCGGCGCCCGCGCCTGCGACGTTGCCGCCGGTGAGCGAGACCGAGCGCCAACTCGTGGAAGGCGGCAGGGTGCGGCTCGAGAACGTGTACTTCGAGACCAACAGCGCCAAGCTGCTGCCCGAGTCGGAGACGACGTTGAATGAAGTCGGCGCGGTGCTGGAGAAGTTCGTGGATCTTCGGGTCGAGGTGCAGGGCCACACCGACACGCGCGGCTCGAACGCCTACAACTTGAAGCTGTCGCAGGCGCGCGCGGAATCGGTGCGCAACTACCTGCTCGCGCACTTCCACCTGCATGAAGGCAACCTGAT
>JAYVCN010000365.1:0-5164 GCA_043749875.1 Candidatus Eiseniibacteriota bacterium
GTAGCACGCGCGCACTACACCAGCGGCAGCTCCAGTTCCGACATCGGCGCGAAGCTCCAGCGGTGGAGTGGACACGGGCCGTGTTCGCGCAGGGCTTCCATGTGCTCCGCCGTGCCGTAGCCCTTGTGCCTGGCGAAGCCGTACGCCGGCCAGACGCGGTCCAGGCGCTCCATGATGCGGTCGCGGACCACCTTGGCGAGGATGCTCGCGGCCGCGATCGACAGGCACTTGCCGTCGCCGCCGATCACCGCAAGTTGCTCATGTGGAATGCCGGCCACCGTCTCGTGGCCATCGATGAGGACGAGCTCGGGCACCAGCCGCAACCTGCCGACCGCGCGGGCCATGGCGCCGTGCGTGGCGCGGCGGATGTTGACGCGGTCGATCTCGCGTTGCCCCGCCACCGACCAGGCAAACGCCCGGGCCCCTTTCAGGACCCGGGCGAACAGTGCTGCGCGCTTCTCGGCGGTCAACTGCTTGCTGTCGTCCAACCCGTCCCAATCGAGCGACAGGTCCAGCACGACCGCTGCCGCCACCACCGGTCCGGCGAGCGGACCGCGACCGGCTTCGTCGACCCCGGCCACCGTGGCGCGATCACCCGCGATGCGGGCTTCTTCGCGCGCCAGTCGGCGCCAGCGGACCGCGGTCACTCTGCTTTGCGGGTAGCGACGACGCGCTCCTTCAACCGGGCGGCCTTGCCCTTCTTCTTACGCAGGTAGAAGAGCTTGGCACGCCGCACCTTCTTCTGCTCCGACTCGATGACGGTGATGCTGGCAAGCGTCGGTGACTGCAGCGGGAACGTACGCTCGACGCCGATGCCCTCGGAGATCTTGCGCACGGTGAACGTCTTGCGCATGCCGGCGCCGCGCACGTTGGTGACCAGGCCGCGGAACTTCTGCTGGCGCTCCTTGTCACCCTCGATGACGCGCACCATGACCTCGACCGTGTAGCCGGGTCGCAGGTCCGGGCGATCGGTCTTGATCTGGGTGTTCTCGATCTTTTCAAGCAGGCCCATAGCGGGCTCCTTTCGACTTGGAATCGCCAGCGCGAGGCTGGCATCTTCAAGCAGCGCCGCAGTATACGAGAGCGGCGGCGGGTCGGACAAGACTATTGTTTGCAAACATTCGCCGGCGCGAACCCGGCGAATTCGTCCACAAAACCGCTAATTCCAACTCCGGAACCGGTCTGCGGTGGTCCCGGTGGGAAGGCTTCTCGGCCGACCACTTGCCCCACGAGAAGCTCACCCGCCGGAGAACCCCACGACGAATCAGGCGTCGTCGCGCTCGAGTCTCCCCTGGCCCACCCAGCGCGGCGCCGAATCCGTGCGCTGCCGCAGCACGAGATTGAGCTGCGCCGCGTGATGCTGGACGTGCCGCATGTTGTAAAGATGCAGCTCGAACACCGACATGTCGCGCTTCGCGACGCCGCAGCGCTCAGCGGCACGTGCTTCGCTGAGCGAGCCGAGCGCGCGGCGGAGCTTGTCGCGACCGTGAGCAAGGTACGCGAGCAACTCGGGCTTCGCATAAGCGCGCTCGGGGTAGACACCGGCTGGATCCAGCTCGCCAAGCGTGTACGGCGCGGGCGGCGCGAAGCCCTGTTCGCGTTCGGCCAGGTAGAAGTCGAGCCAGAACAGCGTGTGGTAGGCGAGATACCAGAATCGCTGCGGCACGGGGGTCGCCGCGTCGTCCCACACCGCCGCCGGACATGCGTCCACCGCGTTCTCGAGCATGTCGAGCGCTGCGACGAACTGGTGCTCCAGCGCGGACCGCCATGGGTGCGTCATGCGAGGCCCCCTTCCGGTCGCTCTGCGGCCGAGGGAGCGGCGGCGGCGAGGTCGTGCACATACAGCATCAGTTGTTCGTTCGTCTCGGACCAGTGGATGAGCTTGTCGTATCGAAATCCCAGGCTCGTCAGCACCTTTTGCGAAGGCTGATTGTCGAGGTCAGTGATGGCCACCAGTTTCGGCAGGCCGAAGAACTCGCGCGCGAGCGCCACCACGGCCGCGGCCGACTCGCGCGCATAGCCGTGCCCCCAGTGGCGGGACAGGAACGCGAACCCCAAGTCCACGTGCTCGAGCGTCGGGCGCCGCACCAGTCCGCACATGCCGATGGGCTCGCCGGTGGCCGCCAGCTCGACCGCCCACAGCCCGAATCCGTTCCGGCCGTAGCTCGCGACGGGCCCCTTGGCGATGTAGTCGCGCGCCGATTCGAGCGAGTGCACGTCGCGGTCACCGATGAAGCGCAACCACGCCGGTTCATTCACGAGTTCCATGACGAACGTCGCGTCGTCCGCTGTGAGTTCGCGCAGCTGCAGGCGCTCGGTCTGGGAGATCTTCATGGCCGCGCCGCCACGCGCGCGAGCAAGTCGTCGAGCAGCGCCCGCCCCTCGGGCCACGCACCGTGCCCCGAGTCCGTGTTGATGTGGCCGGCATCCCCGATGTCGGTGAACGTGGCGCCCCAGCCTTTGGCGAACTCCGTCGCGCGCGCTACCGAGACGTACGGGTCGGTGTGACTCGCCACCACGTGCACCGGGAACGGCATCGGCCGGCGCGGGATGGGTGCGAACGGGCGCAACTCGGACGGGCACGTGAACGCCTCGACGTCAGCGGGCGCCACGAGGAACGCTCCTGCAGCCTTGCCCTTGCGGATCGCGGCCCACTTGACGATGGCGATGGCACCGAGGCTGTGCCCGACGAGCACCGGCTTGGCCGTGAGCCCGCTCACCACCTCGTCGATCGCCGCGAGCCACGCCACCGCTCCCGGCCGCTCCCAGTCGCGCTGCATGACGCGCACCCAGTCGGGCTCGCTCGCCTGCCACAGCGTCTGCCAGTGCGCGGGCCCCGAGTCGCCCCAGCCCGGGATGATGAGCACGGGCGGGCGCGTCGCGGGCGGCATCAGCCGCGAGCCAGGCACGTGATACGAGTGCGAGATGGGTTCAAGCAACCCTCCGGGGATACGAGACGAACGCGGCAGTATGGCCGCAACCCAGCATACGTGAGCGCGCCCTGCGCGGCACCGGGCCGCCTTTGTCCTGCGCGCCCCTCATCCCCTACGCTCGCCGCCATGTTCACCCGCAGCCGACAGCTGTTCGCCACCGGCATGTTCGCCGTGGATGCCGTGTTGATCGCCGGCGCGTGGCTCGGCGCGTGGTGGCTGCGCTTCCACGGGCTCGGCATCCCGGCGCCGCTCGGCGTGCCACCGCTCTCGCTCTACCTGTGGAGCGGTGCGGTGCTAACGCCGACCTCGCTGCTTGTGCTGCGCACGTTCCGCCTCTACCGCTCGGCGCGCACGGGGCGTCTCGGCTTCGAGTTGCTCGCGGTGGTGCAGGCGATGGTCGTGGTTGCCGCCATCGCCGGCGTGGGCTCGTTCTACGCGCGCGGCGAGCTGTCGCGCGCGGTCATCGCGCTGTTTCTTGTACTCGCCACGTTCGCGCTCGCCGGCGTTCGCGTGGCGGCGCGCCTGCTGCTGCGCGAGCTGCGCCGGCGCGGACACAACCTGCGCCACGTGCTGGTGGTGGGCACGGGCGAGCCCGCGCGAATGCTGCTGAAGAAGATCCGCCGTCACGACGATTTTGGCTTTGCTGTGCACGGACTGATCGCGGCAGATGCCGCTGATGTCGGGCGCTCGCAGTACGAGGTGCCCGTACTGGGCGTGGTCGCCGACCTGCCTCGGCTCGCCGAGGAACACGGTGCCGAGGTCATCTACATCGCACTCGAGCGGCGCGAGTGGGAGGCCGAGGCCGCAGCGCTCGCCCTGCTTGCCGATTCCACGGTGGCGGTGCGACTGGTGCCCGACCTGACGCAGGCGTTTCGGTTGAACGCCAGCGTTGAGGACTTCGACGGCATGCCGATCGTACTCGTGACCGAGAGCCCCGAGCAGGGCTGGAACGCCGTGGTCAAGCGCGGCTTCGACCTGGCATGCTCGGGCCTCGGACTGGTGCTCGTCTCGCCGCTGCTCGCCATGATCGCGTTACTCGTCAAGTTCGACTCGCCGGGGCCGGTGTTCTACACGCAGGAGCGCGTGGGCATGAACGGCCGCCGCTTCAAGATGATCAAGTTCCGCAGCATGCGCGTGGATGCCGAGGCACGAGGTCCCGGCTGGACCGTGAAGGACGATCCGCGCCGCACGCCGCTCGGCTCGACGCTGCGCCGGCTCTCGCTTGATGAGCTGCCGCAGCTCTGGAACGTGTTCGTGGGCGACATGAGCCTGGTCGGACCGCGCCCCGAGCAGCCGCGCTTCGTGGAGGAGTTCCGCGGCTCGATCCCACGCTACATGCTGCGCCACCACGTCAAGGCCGGCATGACCGGCTGGGCGCAGGTGAACGGGCTGCGCGGCGACACGCCGCTCGAGGACCGCATCCGCTACGACCTTTACTATGTGCAGAACTGGTCGCTGTGGTTCGACGTGCGGATACTCTTCCTCACGGTGGCACGCGTGTTCAAGGACGCGAACGCGTACTGAGCGGAAAGGTCAGCCCGTCCATTCGAGCTTCCCGAATTCGTGTTGGTCTGGTCCCCGCGCGGGCCCAGGAACGTACTCAGAAGCGCGGCGGTGGGCTCGGCCGCGAGGGCTCAACGACCCTGCCCCATCGCCTCGTCGTAGATCGCCCGCGTCAGCTCCGCGGTGCGCGCCCAGGTGAACGTGGCCGCGCGCACGCGGCCGCGCGAGGCGAGCATGGTCCGGAGCTGGCCGTCGGCGAGCAACTCCAATACCCCGGCAGCCCACGCAGCGGGATCTTGCGGCGGCAGGTACACGGCCGCATCCCCCAGCACTTCGGGCAGCGAGCCCGCATCGCTCGACAGCACGGCCACGCCGCACGCGAGCGCTTCGAGCGGTGGCAGGCCGAAGCCCTCTGCGAGCGATGGCTGCACCACCAGCGCCGCGCCCGAGTACAGGCACGCCAGCGCCCCCTCATCGTGCACGTCGCCGGAGAACTTGAGGGAGTGTTCCACGCCGAGTTCGTGCGCGAGCCTGGCCAGCGGGTGGTCACCGGTCCATGCGCGGCCCGACAGCACGAGCGGCGGGCGCTCGCTGGGGCGCATGACGCCCCAGGCGCGCACCAGCAGCTCGAGGTTCTTGTGCCGCTTGCGCGCGCCCACGTACAGCACGTACTGGCCGGGCAGCGCGCGGTCGGAGCGGAACACCGCGAGGTCCTCGCCAGCGGCGGG
>JAYVCN010000366.1:0-3386 GCA_043749875.1 Candidatus Eiseniibacteriota bacterium
CGCGTGCCGCAGGACGTCATCTTCCGGATCTTCGGCCGCGACCTCTCCATGGGGAAGGGTCAAGGCCTGGTCGGCATGCTCGAGGTGGTGCAACACGAGGCGCGGCGAAGGCTGGAGCAGGGACGGCGGGCCGAACACGGGTTGGAGGGCTGACGGGCCGGGCGCCCTCGCGCTCGCATCCACCTCGCCCTAGTGGGCGTCCGCGGTGTCAATCCAAGTCCGGTCCTGATTCATCGCGCACCGCACTCACGCCCCCGGCATCCCTACGGAATGGTGCCACGACGTGGTCGTGGGTGCCGGTGCGCACGCGGTGAGCGGCCGGTCAGGCGGAGTCTCCAAGGGAGTGCCATTCATGTACGTCGTCGCGGGAGTCAGCGGTCACACGGGCAGAGGCGTCGCAGAGACGTTGTTGGCACAGAAGGAAAAAGTGCGCGTCATCGTGCGCGACAGCAAGCAGGGCGAGACATGGAAGCACCAGGGCGCCGAAGTGTACGTGGCGCAACTTGGCGATGCAGTCGCGGTGGCCAAAGCGCTCAGCGGAGCGCACGGCGCGTACCTGTTGCTGCCGCCGCGCTACGATGCGGAAGACATGCTCGCCGCGCAACGCCCTGTGATCGAGGCGCTGGCCGAGGCGGTGCGAAAGAGTGGCGTCCCGCACGTGGTGCTGCTGTCGTCGCTCGGTGCCGAGTTGAGCGAGGGCACCGGCCCCATCCAGAGCCTGCACCACGCCGAGCGGACGCTCGGGGCCGCGAGCAAGAACATCACGTTCCTGCGCGCCGGTTACTTCATCGAGAACTTCGCCATGGTCTTGCCAGCCACGCAGGGCGGCGCGCTGCCCACGTTCCTCACGCCCAATCCGGCGATCCCGATGGCGGCCACCGCCGACATCGGCCGCGCCGCTGCCGAGCTCCTGCTCGAGCCGGCCACCGGCACGCGCGTCGTGGAGTTCACCACCACGCGTGACTGGTCCCCGAACGACGTCGCGGGCGAGCTGACGCGCATCCTCGGCCGCACGATCACGACGCAGTTCAGTTCCATTGAGGCGGTAGTGCCCACGCTCATCGGCATGGGCCTGCCGCGCGGCGTTGCCGAGCTGGTCCGCGAGATGACCGACGCCATCAACAAGGGCCTGGTCCGCCGCCAGGGCCCACCTGCGCTGCGCCGCTTCGGCCAGCTCGGTGCGGGCGACGTGCTGAAGGGGCTGCTCGAGAAGACCCCGTCGCACGCCTGAGGTGCAAATAGCTGCAGCTGAACGAAGCGCCGGCCCACGGATGGGCCGGTGCTTCTTCACGGCGCCTGGACGCGCTAATGCGCGTAGTGCGAGTCCTTTTCACCCGCGCGGATCGCGATCTTGAGCGTGTTCGCCTTCGAGGGGATGGGGCAGTTGTAGTAGGGGCTCGTGGCGCAGGCCGGGTTGTAGGCGGTGTTGAAGTCCACCAGCCAGTCGCCGTTCGGGAGCTTCTCCGGGTCGACGTAACGGCCGACCCCGTAGGTCTCGCTACCCGTCGTGGCATCTCTGAAAAACACGCTCAAGCTGTGCTCATCCACGCCCGGCTCCAGCAGCCGATGCGCTTCGAGCCGCACCGGCTTGCCCTGCACACGCAGGTCGAACCAGCCCGCCAGCACCGCGCGCCGGGCATTGCCGCGCGTGCTCATGATGATGGTGGTGTCGACGTGCGGGTTGGGCGTGAGCGGCACGGCGAAGCGGTAGTCGAGATCCGCCGGGTACCAGTCGAGCCCGTGGTAGCGGGCGAAGTGCGGACTCTGCGGGTCGAACACGATGAGCGCGGGAAATCTCTGGTGCGAGAGCCGCAGCGTGAACCGGCCCACCTTGACGAAGCTCGGGGGCAGGGTGGCGGTTCGCGCCACGATTCCCTTGCCCATCAAGAAGTGCGCGGTGTCCTCCAGCGCCGCGACTCTGAACGAATCGCCGAGCACGGTCACGCGCAGATGGTGCGCGGCGAACGCGGCATCGTCCACGCGCAGGTCGCAGTCCGTGGCGCGGCCCACCACCAACGAGCTGCGCTCGCCGAAATCGGTACGGGCCACCGCGGCCAGGTACGACGTCGCGCCTGACTTGAGGTTTTCCTCGGCCTCGGCGCGGTCCTTCGCATACACAGCGCGCAGCGAGTCGGCCACGGCGGCGTCCGGCACGCGCAGCGGGCGCACGCCGGCCGGGGAGGCCGCTGAACGGGCCGCGAGGGCAGCGAGCCCGCAGCTCAGCAGGATCAACACGAGTCGCGCCCCTGTCGAACGCGACGGCAGGCAGTCAGTTCCGATCGAGGCAGGGCGAGCAGGCAGCATTCGGGGATCTCCAGTGAAGCAAGTGGGGTACGAGTCGATGAAACTACCCGGCGCGCGCCCCGACGCCAATCGCGACGCGAGTGGCGCGAAACGTGTCATACGTGGCAAAAGGCACACAGCGGTGTGTCTCGACGAGGCGATTCGCGACACGCTGTCGCGCACGCAGCCCCGTCGCCGGATTGCCCTTGTCGCGATACCTCGGCATAATGCATCTCGTCACACTCGTTTACACACCTCCTCGTCGCGGGCCATGGAACGGGTCGCGTGTCGTCACACTTCTTGCTGGGAGCTCGGCGCATGGACGTCGCCACTCCGCACCCGCCGGCCGATACGGCCACCGAGAAAGCCCCCATGGACGCTCTGGTCATCCAGGGCGGTCGCCGCCTGTCCGGCCGCGTCGCCATCAGTGGGGCCAAGAACGCTGCCCTGCCCGTCATGGCGGCCACGCTGCTGGCCCCGGGCGTGCACATTCTGCGCAACGTCCCCGACCTGCTCGACACGCGCACGTTCGGCCGCGTGCTCGAGGTACTCGGCGCCAAGGTCACGTTCAAGGGCGACCTGTGCACGATTGACACCTCCGGCGTCAACTCGGTCGAGGCGCCCTACGAGCTGGTGAAGACCATGCGCGCGTCGATCTATGTGCTGGGGCCGCTACTGGCCCGGCTGGGTGGCGCCAAGGTGTCGCTGCCCGGTGGCTGCGCCTGGGGCCCGCGCCCGGTGAACCTGCACTTGACCGGTCTGGCGGCCATGGGTGCCCACCTCGATATCGAGCACGGCTACATCGTCGGCCGCGATGTGCAGCTGCACGGCACGCACTTCACCTTCGACGTGGTCTCGGTCGGCGCGACCGCGCAGCTCATGATGGCCGCGACCCTGGCGCACGGCACCACGGTGCTCGACAACGTCGCCATCGAACCCGACATCACCGTGCTCGGCGAAGTGCTGGTGCAGTGCGGCGCGCGCATCGAGGGGCTGGGGACCCGCCGCCTCGCGATCCACGGCGTGAAGGAGCTACGGCCGATCGACACCACCATCATCCCCGATCGCATCGAGGCCGCCACGTTTGCGGCAGCGGCGGTGAT
>JAYVCN010000367.1:0-4332 GCA_043749875.1 Candidatus Eiseniibacteriota bacterium
GCCCCCCGCCCCCCCCCCCCCCCCCCCCCGCCGCCCGATCTGAGGTTGGTACGCGGTTGGTGGTACCCGGTCGCCCCCCGGACGTGGTCCCCAAGTGGACCCACCAAAACCCGCCATTGACACGGTTTATGGCCGGATGTAATCGTTTACATCGCCGAGCGGGGAGGAGCCAGTCTCCCCGCCGCGCGGCCCGTGTGCGAATCTCACGCCTGCAGCTCGAAGGCCATGCGCAACGTGAGCGACGCGCTCGCCGGACCCCAACACCACATCACTCGTTCACGGATCGAGGGAGGTTGCATCATGAAGCGAGTCGCTACGCTCGCAACCCTGTGTCTGGGTGCGCTCACGTACGCCGCCACTGCCGGGGCCCAGCCGCCGCGCCAGGATATCTATTGGGCACGCTCGACCGCCGGAGCGCCGATCGTGCTCGACGGAATACTCAATGAGCCCGAGTGGGCGCTCGCTGAGTCCAAGGTGATCGACTGGGGCGTGGACACCGGCATCCCGGGCGGCGGCTACAAGCCGGAGGGCGGCTTCCTGCCCTCGGACCCGACGCACGCGACCGTCAAGTTCCTGACCCGCGGCAACATTCTCTATATGGGCGTCGTGCTGCCGGACAAGTCCATCGGCGGCTCCAAGAACTTCAACCGCTTCGACGGCCTGCTGATGTCGATCAAAGACCACTCGTCGACGGGGCACCCCGCACCGCCCACGGAACACTTTTACGTGTGGTGGGACAACGATCCCGCCGCCACGGACCCACAGCCCGTGGGCCGCCAGCCCGCGTTCGCCGGCGGGCCGTTCGCGCAGAACCCGAGCTACACCGGCCCGCCGCGCACGCCGGCGCAGATCGCGGCGTGGGACGCGGTCACGGTCGTGCATGGCACGTCGAACAGCGACGCCGCCGGCAACGACACCGACTGGACGGTCGAGATGAAGTTCGACCTCTCCGCCACCGGATACGACATCACGAGACCGGCGGGGGACATCGTCGAGTTCAACCTGTCCATCTACGATTGCGACAATTACTGGCCGCTGGTGCCCATCAACCTGGCGGCGAACCGCGTGTGGTGGCAGGGACCGTGGGGCAATTCCGCGGGCTACAACGAAGTCCGCCTCATGTGCCGGCCGGACGTCACCGTGAACACGGCGAGCCTGCCGTACGCGGCCCCGGAGGTGATCATCCCCAATGGCCGTACGTTCCCGGCCCCGGTCATCGACGGCAGCCTGTCGGACGCGGTATGGGCGCATGCCTCGCACTTCGACATCCGCTATGGCGACGACGCCCTGCGCGCCAGCTACCCGGGCGTGCTCAAGTGGCGCGGCGGACAGTTCCAGCCAACGGTCAATGGTGGGCAGGCCGCGGTGCTCGATCCGGGCGACGCCACGATCAAGTACTTCTTCCGCGACGATTCCCTGTACCTGGGTTTCGACGTCCGGGACAAGGCGGTGCAGTCCTACCCGCTCACCGATCGCATGGACGGCTTCGTGATCGGCATCTACGACCGCGTCCTGCGCGAGAGCTTCGACAACACGCTGCAGCCGCACCGGCTCACGTTCGACGTCAGCCCCACGGGCACGGCACGCACCGCCGACTACCTCACCACGCTGGTCAACAACGGTGGCGCGCGCGTCAAGCTGCAGCTCAAGCCGGGGACGACCCTCGACACAACCGGAACCAACCTCGACACCGGCTATACGGCCGAACTGCTCATCAACCTCACCAAGATCGGCTACCCGACCGGCCGCGGCGACGGCGTCGTGTTCTTCAACGTGAACCTCTACGACGGCGACTCGTTCGTCCCGTTCACCGACAGCTACGGCACGCGCACATGGTGGGGGTCCGAATACGAGAACACCTGCTGTCCGGCGTGGTCCTACATGGATCCGCTCGAGAATGTGCTCACCGGCGTGCCGCCAGCGAATCCCACTGGCAAGGGCTACGTGTTCCTGAGTGCAGCGCCAAATCCGTTCCGCTCGTCCACGACGCTGCGCTATACGCTGCCCATGGCCTCTGCCGTGCAGCTCGAGCTGTTCGATCCGCAGGGACGCGTCGTGCACAGCCGCGACCTGGGTGTGCAGACCGCGGGCGAGCAATCGGCTGGCGTGTTCGGCTTCCGGGGTAAGACGGGCGTGTACCTGTATCGGCTGCGCATGACCGACCCGGCCTCGGGCGCGGAACGCGCGGCGCTCTCCGGCCGCGTGCTGGTGGTCAGGTAGCGACAGACACATCGCGACTACCGGCGGCGGGGGGATTCCCCCGCCGCCGGCAGTCGCGTGGAGGCCGGAACGAAGTGCTGCCGCACGAGAAGCGACGGGAGCGACGCGGTGAGAAGCTTTGGGGCGTGCTGTGGTTGGCGGCCCTGCTGCTGTGGGGCCTCGCACGCGGTCCCGTCGCCGCGCACGCGGGCACGGCCGGGCGCATCGCGGGGCGCATCCTCGATGGCAAGAAGCAGCCGCTCGCAGGCGTCACCGTGGGCATGATCGGGGTGTCGTTGGGAGCGATGAGCGACGAGACCGGCCAATTCAACATCATCAACATCCCCGCGGGCGCCTATAACGTGCGCGCGAGCCTCGTCGGCTACCGGCAGGTCACCACCACGAACGTCATCGTCTCCGCCGACGAGACCACGCGGCTCGACCTCACGCTCGAGGAGGCGCCGGTACAGATGGCCGAGGTGGTGGTGTCGGCCAGGCGCCCGGTGGTCGAGGTGAACCGCACCAGCACGGTGGCCATCGTCCCGCGCGAGGAGATCCAGAAACTTCCCGTTCAGGAACTGCAGGACGTGGTCAATCTGCAAGCCGGTGTCGTCGACGGTCACTTCCGCGGCGGGCGCCAGAACGAGGTGCAATACCAGGTCGATGGCGTCAGCGTGAACAACGCGTTCGACAATTCCAACTCGGTGCGGCTCGATCGCTCGCTGCTCGAGGAGGTGCAGGTGGTGAGTGGCACCTTCGACGCCGAGTACGGCCAGGCCATGAGCGGCGTGGTGAATGCCGTGCTGCGCCGCGGCGCAGATCACTTCCAGTGGGATGGCGAGGCCCTCGCGGGCGGCTTCGTGTACTCGACCGCCAGCCGCGGTCAGGCGCTCGACTTCCGTCCGCTCGGGAAGCAGGACTACGAGTTCACGCTCTCCGGTCCGGCGCTGTTGCCGAAGACCACGTTCCTTGCCAACGTCAGCCGGCACGTGCTCGACGACGCGTTCTACGGCGTGCGACGCTTCACCGCGGCACGCACCCCGGACGGGCTGCCGCAGACGAAGGTCAACGCCCCCGACGGCGACAACGCGAACGTGCCGCTGCACCGCTCGCGCGAGTGGTCCGGCATCATCAAGCTGACGAACCGCAGGCTGGCGAGCATGGAGCTGTCCTACCAGCTGCTCGCGAACGCCGTGGATGCGCGCAGCGCGCCGTGGTCGCTGCACCTGCTGCCGGACGGCGGCACGCGGCAGCGCACGCTGAGCGTCGTGCAGGGGCTGTCGTTCACGCACACGCTCTCCCCCAAGCGCTACTACCAGATGGACCTGCGCCAGAACTACTACGACTTCCGCGACATGGCGTTCGACGACGTCAATGACCCGCGCTACGACCAATTCGGCCCGCTCACCGGACTCGCGGGCTACGACTTCCAGCACCCGGTCCAGGGCATCGATTTCAACCGCTTCCAGCTCACCACGAATGCGTTCCTCGGAAAGGGCACGTTCGTGAACCAGTTGAGCAACACGCACCAATGGAAGGTGGGGGCCGAATACCAGGCGCCGCTCATGCGCTTCGGTGCCCCGGGTGCGCTGTTCGAGGGCATCGTCCCGGGCACGGGCAGGACCGGTCTGATCCGCACCGAACGGCCGCGCCCGCAGTTCCTGCCGGTGTTCTTCTCGGGCTACGCGCAGGACCAGCGCGAATGGAACGACGTCACGTTCCGCATCGGGGCACGGGCGGATTGGTTCGACGCCCGCACCGCGCTGCCGAGCGACCTGGCGAACCCGGCCAACAGCATCCAGGGCGTGCCGCAGTCCGTCCCGCAAGCCACGACCAACAAGCTTACCCTGTCGCCGCGCATCGGCGTGTCGTACCCGGTGTCGCCGAACGCCGCGCTGTACTTCGCCTACGGGCACTTCTACCAGTACCCGCCCATGCGCGACATGTTCAGCAACTCGGACTACACCGTGCTCGCCGACCTCCAGGCGGCGGACGACATCCAGCGCAAGGGGATCCTCGGCAACCCCGACATCCGTGCGCAGCGCACGGTGCAGTACCAGATCGGCATCAAGGACGCGATCACGACCGACCTCGGGCTCGACTTCAACGCATTCTACAAGGACATCCGCGACC
>JAYVCN010000368.1:0-2698 GCA_043749875.1 Candidatus Eiseniibacteriota bacterium
GAATCGATGGCCTACGAGACCGCCCCCGCACCGGTCACGCAGGAGGACGCCACACGCGAGCGCCGCGAACCACGCGAGCATCGCGAAGGCCGTGGGGACCGTTTCCGTCCGCAGCGCCACGCACATCACGGTGGCGATGAAGGCGGTGAAGGTTCGGGAGCTCCCGACATGAATGCCGACGAACTGTCCGCCACGAGCAAACGGCTGACCGAGGAGTTGCTCACCAAGATGGGCTTCGAGCCCAAGGTCAGCGTCCGCGTCGAGGGCAATCGCGTGGACGTGACCGTCGAGGTCGACCGCGACGACGACCTGCTGAACGGTCGCCAGGGTGAGACCCGCCAGTCGTTGCAGCACCTGCTCAACCGCTTCCTCAACAAGGGAGATGGTTCGCGTTACCACCTGCAGCTCGAGGTGAACGACTTCTGGCAGCAGCGCGAAGTCGAACTCGAGGCGCTGGCGCGCAAGCTCGCCGACGAAGCGATCACCACGAACTCGGAAGTGGTGAGCGACTACCTCAACTCGCAGGAGCGCCGCATCCTGCACGTGACGCTCAAGGAGGACAGCCGCGTGCGGACGTTCTCGCTCGGCACCGGCATGGTGAAACGGGTCGCCGTCGCGCCGGCCTCGTTCCCCGAAAGATCGGAAGACGAGCCCACGAGCTGAGTCGCCCACCGTTGCATCGGCGCCCGGCTCGACTTCGCACCGAGCCGGGCGCTTCTTCTTAGCGAGGAGCCCCGTGCAGTCTCTGGATGACAGCATCGCCGCCATCGCCACCGCCCCCGGCACCGCCGGTCTGGCGGTCGTGCGCGTGAGCGGTGCGGGCGCGCTGGCCGTGGCCGACGCCGTGTTCCGCGGCGGGACGCGGCTGGCAGCGGTCGCCGGGCACACACTGCATCACGGTTGGGCGGTGGACACGCGACGTCCCGACGTCGCGGGCGAACCCATGCGGCTCGACGAGGTCGTGGCCGCGGTGTTCCGCGCACCGCGTTCATACACGAGCGAGGACACCGTCGAGTTCTCATGCCACGGCGGCGGCGTTCCGGCGCAACGCGTGCTCGCCGCACTGCTGGCCTCGGGCGCCCGGCTCGCGGGCCCGGGCGAGTTCACGTTGCGGGCGTTCCTGCGCGGGCGGTTGGACCTGGCGCAGGCAGAAGCCGTGGCCGATCTGGTGCACGCCGAGACGGAGAGCGCGAGCGACCTGGCGTTGGCGCAGTTGGCGGGCCAGTTGTCGCAGCAGCTGGGAGCGATCGAGAACCGCATCACCGACGCGACCGCCGAGGTGGAAGCGCGCGTGGACTTCGCCGAGGACGTCGGCGGCATCGAGACGCCGGCGCACGTGCGCGCCGCGATCGCGACGGTGAGCGCCGAGCTGGAGGTACTGCTGGCCGGTGCGCCCTGGGCACGCGCGGTGCGCGAGGGTGTGCGCGTGCCGCTGGTGGGCCAGCCGAACGCCGGCAAGTCGTCGCTGTTCAACGCGCTGCTCGGTGAGGACCGTGCCATCGTCACTGCGGAGCCCGGCACCACGCGCGATCGCGTGAGCGAGCGGCTCGCCATCGCCGGCGTACCGGTGACGCTCTCGGACACCGCCGGCGTGCGCACGGCCACGAATCCGGTCGAAGCGATGGGCGTGGCGCGCGCACTTGCCGCACTCGACGGCGCCGCGGTGGTGCTGTGGGTGGTGGACGCATCGCGGCCGCTCGAGACCGCGGGCGACCTGCTGGTGGCCAACTTGCGTGGGCGCCGCGTGCTGGTCGCACTCACCAAGTCGGACCTACCGGAGGTCACCGCCGCGGATCAGGTGCTCGAGCTGCTCGGGGGTCGCGAGGCGCGTGCACTGCGCGTGTCGTCCGTGACCGGTGAGGGACTCGCCGAGCTGCGCGAAGCGCTTGCGGCGCTGCTCGGAGCGGACCGCGCGGGCGGCCTGGCGGGAGCGGTGGCGAACCCGCGACACGCCGATGCGCTGTCGCGCGCCCGCGCTGCACTGGGTCGCGCGACCGCGGCGGCGGAGCAAGGGGCACCGGGCGAGATCGTCGCGCTCGAGTTGCGCGAGTCGCTGGCCGCCGTGGGCGAGGTGACCGGACGCAACGCCAGCGAGGAACTGCTGGAGCGCATCTTCGCGCGCTTCTGCGTCGGCAAGTGATGCGCGACCGTTCGCCCGAGGAATCGTCGGCGTATTACCCGGCCTCGCCCGGCGCACCCACGCAGGCGGTGCCGGAGCGCGCTCGTGGCGCAGCTCAAAGGGAAGGCCGCTTCGACGTGGTGGTGGTGGGCGCCGGCCACGCGGGTTGTGAGGCGGCGCACGCCTGCGCGCGGATGGGCCTCGCCACCGCGCTGCTCACCGTGCAGCTGACCGACGTCGCAAAAATGTCGTGCAATCCGGCCATCGGTGGCGTGGCGAAGGGCCACATGGTGCGGGAGTTGGATGCTCTGGGCGGCATCATGGGTCGCGTCACCGATCGCGCCGGCATCCAGTTCAAGATGCTCAATCGCGGCCGCGGGCCGGCCGTATGGTCGCCGCGCGCGCAGTGCGACAAGGCGTTGTACTCGGTCGAGATGTTGCGACTGCTCGACGCGACGCCGAACCTCGAGTTCGTGGCAGGCGTGGCGCAGCGCGTGCGCGTGCGCGCTGGTCGCGCCGCCGGGGTGGTATTGCTGGATGGACGCTGCCTCGAGGCGCGCGCGGTGGTGATCACGCCCG
>JAYVCN010000369.1:0-5162 GCA_043749875.1 Candidatus Eiseniibacteriota bacterium
GAGAGCCAGGATGACGAAGCGTGCCTTCGGCCGAGAGAGGAGCTGACATGGATGTCAGCGACGAACGTTCGCCTGATTCAGAGCCCCCGGGCCTCCCCGCGCGCCAATCTCCAAATCACCGCGCGAAGTTTGCCCGCGCCGTGGCCGCTCAGCTACGCTCGCGCGTCCTTCCCAACCTCACCCACCGGAGCTCCCAGAACATGCCCCAGATGACCATGGTCCAGGCCATCACTGATGCGCTGCGGGTGTCGCTGCGTGACGACCCCCGGGTGCTGTTGCTGGGTGAAGACATCGGTCGGAACGGCGGCGTTTTCCGGGTCACAGAGGGGTTGCAGGCGGAGTTCGGGGCGGAGCGCGTGCTCGACACGCCGCTCGCCGAGAACGGCATCATAGGCGGCGCCATCGGCATGGCGCTGTATGGCTTGAAGCCCGTGGCCGAGATCCAGTTCGTGGACTTCATCTACCCAGCGTTCGACCAGATCGTCTCGGAGCTGGCCAAGTTCCGCTGGCGCTCCGCCGGCCAGTACAGCTGCCCGGTCGTGGTGCGTGCGCCCTACGGCGGCGGCATCCGCGGCGGGCTGTACCACTCGCAGAGTCCCGAGGCCTACTTCTGCCACACGACCGGCCTGCAAGTGGTCATCCCGTCCACGCCGTCGGACGCCAAGGGCCTGCTGATGTCGGCGATCCAGGGAGACGATCCGGTCATCTTCCTCGAACCCAAGCGGCTGTACCGAACCACCAAGGAGGACGTGGCCGAGGGGGCGTTCACGGTACCGATCGGCAAGGCGCGGCTCGCGCGCGCCGGCGAACACGTCACGCTGATCGCATACGGCGCCATGGTGCCGGTGTCACTGGAAGCGGCCGAGCAGGCGGCGGCCCGCGGTTGGAATGTCGAGGTGCTGGACCTGCGCACGCTGTTGCCGCTCGACAGCGAAGCCGTGCTCGCCAGCGTGCGCCGCACCGGACGCATGGTGATCGTGCACGAGGCGCCGCGCACGTGTGGCTACGGCGCCGAGCTGTCGGCGCTCGTGGCCGAGCAGGCGCTCACGTCGCTGCTCGCTCCGGTGCTGCGAGTGACCGGCTACGATACGCCGTTCCCCTACACGCTCGAACACACCTACCTGCCCGATGCCAAGCGTGTGTTCGCCGCGCTCGAGCACGTGATGAGTTACTAGCGTGCTGGTGATCGTGTGGGAGTACATGACACGGCCGGATCGCCTCGAGGAATTCGAAGCGCTCTACCGCCCGGACGGGCCGTGGGTCGAGCTGTTCAAGAACAGCCCCGGGTTCGTGAGCACGACGCTGATGCGCGACGTGCACGACCCGCACCGCTTCGTGATCGCCGACCGCTGGAACTCCGAGGAATCGTACGAGGCGTTCAAGCGCGAGTTTGCCGAGGGCTATGCCACGCTCACCGAGCGCGGGGAACGCCTGCACCGGGCCGAGCACCTGATCGGTCGTTTCGACTTCGTGGAGTGAATGAGGAACCCATGGCTGCCACGACTCCGACGCAATACGACGTGAAGCTGCCCGACATCGGCGAAGGCGTGGCCGAGGGCGAGATCGTGCGCTGGCTGGTGAAGGTGGGCGACGCGGTCCGCGAGGACCAGCCGCTGGTCGAGGTGATGACCGACAAGGCGAGCGTCGAGATCCCGTCGCCGCGCACCGGCACCATCGCCGCGCTGCATGCCGAGGAGGGCGCCATCGTACCGGTGGGCACGGTCATCATCAGCATCGCGGTCGCGGGCGGTGCCGCCGCCGCGGTGCCCACCGCCACGCCCGCGCACACGAGCACAGGGGCCACGGCGGCGGCGGCAGCCGCTTCGCCTGCGGGCGTGCCGGCGCGCATCGAGGCGACACCGGCAGTGCGCTCGCTCGCCAAGGAACTGGGCGTGGCACTGGAGACCGTGCGCGGCAGCGGGCCCGGCGGCCGCATCTCCACCGATGACGTCCGCGCGGCGGCCTCCGGCACGGCCGCGCCAGCTGCGAAAGCCCCCGGCTCCCCTGCCGGCCCGACAGCACCGAGCTCGGCGGCCCCCAGCTCCCCGTCCGGCCCGACTGGGCCGGAGGCCCAGGGACTTGAAGCGGTCACGCGCGTCCCCCTGCGCGGCCTGCGCCGTCGCATCGCCGAGCACATGCGCCGCTCGCTCTCGACCGCGGCGCAGTTCACGTTCGTGGCCGAGTGCGATTTCACGGCGCTCGTCGAGCACCGGGCGCAGGCCGCAGCACGCGCGCAGACCGCTGGCGTCAAGCTCACGTACCTTGCTTACATCTTCCGCGCGCTGCCGCTCGTGCTGCGCGAGTTCCCGCTGCTGAACAGCTCACTCGACGACGAAGCACACGAGATCGTGCTCAAGGGCCGCTTCCACCTCGGCCTCGCCACGAACACCGACGAGGGGCTCACGGTGCCGATCGTGCGCGATGCGGACCGGCTGGGGCTGTTCGCACTGGCACGCGAGATCGACCGGCTCGCGACCGCGGCACGCGAGCACAAGCTCAAGCTCGATGAGCTTCAAGGCGGCACGTTCACCG
This sequence comes from Candidatus Eiseniibacteriota bacterium, assembly GCA_043749875.1. GTDB lineage: Bacteria > Eisenbacteria > RBG-16-71-46 > RBG-16-71-46 > RBG-16-71-46 > JAIOPA01. The sequence goes on from JAYVCN010000369.1 coordinate 2,533, forward strand.
TGACCAGTACCGGCGCCAAGGGCGGCGTGCTCGCCACGCCCATCCTGCACCATCCCCAAGTGGCCATCCTCGGCCTGCACGCGGTGACGCAGAAGCCCGCGGTGGTGCACGGTGAGATCGTCGTGCGCGACCTCGGCAATCTTTCGCTGTCGCTCGACCATCGCGTGGTGGACGGTGCCGTGGGCGCAGACTTCCTGTACGCGCTCATCGAGCGGTTGCAGACGCCAGCGGCTTGGCTGACCGAGGGAGATCTGACATGACAGGCGTGACGAGCGTGACCGGCGTGGCCGTGGACGAGACCCTGCGGCGCGTGCTCGACGAGGACGGCCACGAGGTCCCCGCCCCCGGCCATGCCCGACGACGACCTGCTCGCGCTGCATCGCCACATGCTCAAGATGCGAGTGCTCGACCAGCGCATGCTGTCGCTCCAGCGCCAGGGCCGTATCGGTTTCTACGGCATGGCCACCGGGCAGGAGGCCTCGGTCACGGGCTCGGCCTACCCGCTGCGCAAGGGTGATTGGGTGTTTCACGCGCTGCGCGAGACCGGCGTGTGCCTGTGGCGCGGCACGAGCATCCAGGAACTGGTGTGCCAGCTCATCGGCAACTCGGGCGACGTGCTGCAGGGCCGGCAGATGCCCATGCACTTCAGCGATCGCAAAGTGAACTCGGTGGCGTGGTCGAGCGTCATCGGCACCCAGTTGCCGCACGCGATGGGTGCCGCCTACGCCGCCAAGCTACTGAAGCACGACACGGTGTGCGTGGGCTACATCGGGGACGGCGGCACGTCCATCGGCGATTTCCACGCTGCCTTGAACTTCGCGGCGGTGTGGAAGGTGCCGGCGGTGTTCTTCTGCCAGAACAACCAGTGGGCCATCTCGGTGCCGCTTGCGGCCCAGACGGTATCGAGCAGCATCGCGGTGAAGGCAGTGGCGTACGGCATGCCGGGAATTCGTGTGGATGGCAACGACCTGCTCGCGGTCATCGCCGCCCAGCGCGAGGCGGTCGATCGCGCGCGCGCCGGCGGCGGCCCGACGCTGATCGAGTCGGTCACGTTCCGCATGGGCGGCCACTCCTCGAGCGACGACCCCACGCGCTATCGCGACGCGGCGCTGGTCGAGACGTGGGAGAAGCGCGACCCGGTGCGACGTTTTGGCGCGTGGCTGCGCGGCAAAGCCCTGCTCACCGACGCGCTGGTCGAACAGTGGACGGCCGAGCTCAATGACGAGATCTCGGCCGCCGTCACGGCAGCCGAGGCGTTGCCGCCACCCGGCATCGAGACGCTGTTCGCCGACGTCTACGCGGAGATGCCGCCGCACCTGGTCGAGCAGCTGAAGTACGCGCAGGCGCTGGGCCTCGGCACACGCTTCGACGGCGCATTCCCGCTGTGAAGGAGCTGTTGCTGGTGGCGCTCGGGGGCGCGTTCGGCAGCGTGCTGCGCTGGGCGGTCGTCTCCGGCGTGGCGCGCCTGCCGCGCGCCGCAGCCTTCCCATGGGGCACGCTGGGCGTGAACCTGGCGGGCTCGTGCGCCATCGGCTTCGTGCTCACGCTGGCGTTCGAGCGCGGGCTGGTCGCACCGGGACTCCGACTGTTCCTGGTCACCGGCTTACTCGGCGGGTTCACCACGTTCTCCGCATTCTCGTGGGAGACGCTGGTACTGGTGCGCGACGGGTACGCGCTGGCCGCCTCAGGCTACGTCGTGGGCTCGGTGCTGGGCGGGCTCGCCGCCGCGCTGCTCGGCGCGTCGCTCGCCGCGCGCGTGGGCTAGCGCTTCGAGTCCGCTGGCGGCAGCTTGAGGCGGACGCCGGGCTTCACTTCCGCACGCGCCATGTCGTTCATCATCATGAGCGCGGTGACGGTGGTGTCCCAGCGGCGCGCGACGGCGATCAGCGTCTCGCCCTCCGCGACCACGACGGAAGTCGGGCGCGGCCCTGGGCCTGTGGTCGGGGGCCGCACGGTCTGGACCGCATCGGGTCGAGCGGCCGGAACCGGTGCGGGTCGCACCCCCGACCTCGACGCGGGCTCGCGCTCCCCGGTGGCGGCATGCGTGTTCCGAGCTTCGGCAGCCGCCGGGTTCGGCAAGCCGGGCCGGAACGTGAGGCCGATCCGGTGCTGTCCCACGCCCGTGCCACCCTCCGGCGCGTACGCGTAGTCCAACCACGTGCCGGCGACCCCCGCACCGATCCCAAAGGTCATGCCCGACAATGCCTCGCCCGCCGGCGCGCCGAGCTCCAACCGATAGCCGGCGCGCACGGCCACGCGTTCGCGCCACAGCCACTCACCGCCCACACGCACGTCACGGTAATAGTGCAGCGGCGACTCGACATCCGCGTCGAGCTTCACGCCGCGCGCCTGATCGCTCCACGACACGCCGGCCGCGAGCACGCCGGGCAGGTCGTAGCGCGTGCCCCCGTAGCTCAGTCCCCCGCCCAGGTTGCGCGCCGCGAGCGCGAAGCCGAGCGGGCCGGCCGCGGCCCGCAGTCCCGCGTCGAACGCGAAGCCGGTGCCGTTCGTGCCCGCGAGCGACTCATGCACCCACTGCGCGCCGAAGCCAGCCGAAAGCGCCGACGTGATCGGATGCGCCAGTCGCGCCCCGACCGCGAGATCGGACACCGACAGCGCGCCGGTGGGAT
>JAYVCN010000370.1:0-4128 GCA_043749875.1 Candidatus Eiseniibacteriota bacterium
CGGCGCTGCCTGTGCAACTCGCTCATGGCCACGGTGGGCCACGCGCAGGTCCGCGCCGGCGGCGCGCTGGAGCCGCCGCTCGTGACCGGCGGCGATGACCTCATGCACCTCGCCGATTTCCTCGGCGGGCGCAATCGCTATTCGGCCGGCGACGTCATCGACTGGCTGCTGGGCGCACAGGGCTGAGCCAGGTGCCGCGCGCCGGCCCGTGCGCGGACGACGCGGCGCCGCACCGGTGACGCGGCGGCTGCCGCGCGCGGAAACTCCTCCGCCGCGCCCGTCGCACGCGTGATGCCCAGGGCCCTCGACTCGCGCTATGCTGCGCGCTTCGCGGTCCCGCCCTCACCCTCGGAGATCCCCGCCATGTCCACCACCAGCGCCCCCGTGAGCACGCTTTACCCGGCCCGTCGCGGCACGCGCCCCGTGAACGCCGAAGACCTGTGGACGCTGCCGCGCGTGGGTGCCCCGGCGCCGATGCCGGACGGCAGTGCGCTGGTGGTGCCGGTGACACGCTGGAACCTCGACAAGAACGAGGCGCGCACGCAGCTCTTCCTGGTGCCCATCGCGGGCGGCACGCCGCGCGCGCTCACCACGCCCGACGCATCGGCGGGCGAGCCGCGCGTGTCGCCCGACGGCAAGCGCATCGTGTTCACGCGCAAGGACGCGGCCGGCAAAGCCCAGCTGATGCTCATGGAGCTCAACGGGGGCGAGGCGCGACATCTCACCGAGCTGCCGTTGGGAGTGTTCGACCCGCGCTGGCTGCCGGACGGCTCCGGCATCGTGTTCGGCGCGCAACTGGTGAAGGGCCATCTCACGGCCGAGCAGACGACGCTCGAACTCAAACGTCGCGGCGACGACCCGGTGAAGGCGCAGGCCACCGAGGAGCGCTTCTACCGCTACTGGGACACTTGGCTCACCACTGGCGAAGTGCCACATCTGTTCGTCTACGACTTGGGCCGCGAGGTCGTGCGTGACCTGACGCCCGAGTCCACGCTATGGTTCGACTGGATGGACCCGTCCGGTCAGTACGACATCAGCCCCGACGGCGGCGAGATCGCGTTTTCCGGCATCTCGTTCGATGCAACGCGCTCACTGATCGTGACCAACATCTACACACTTCCGATCAGCGGCGGCGCGGTGACCTGCCGCACGCCCGGACACTTGGCCGATGCCCAGCGGCCGCGCTACTCGCCGGACGGCAAGCATCTCCTGTACGGGATGACGCACGATCCCGAGTTCTACGCCGACCGTGTGCGCCTCATGCGCATGGACCGCGCGAGCGGTCAGAGCCACGAGTGGCTCGGCAATTGGGACTTCACGCCCACGCACTGGGAGTACGCCGCGGATGGCACGGTGGTGTTCGAGGCTGAGCACCACGCGCGAGTCAAGCTGTTCACGTGGTCGGGGAGCGGCGAACCGCGCGTGCTCACCGCCGACGGCAGTGTCTCCGGCAGCACGCCGGTGGCCGGCGGGCGCGTCGCGTTCCTGCACCAGACCCTCGTGGCACCGACCGAGCTGTGGGTGCTGCCGCAAACGGGTGGCACCGCCGCGCGCGTCACTCACTTCACGGACGACGGCGCCGCGCTCTACCACACCGGCGAGGTGCGCGAGCTCACATTCGAGGGCGCGCGTGGCGAGAGCGTGCAGATGTTCCTCGTACTGCCGCCCGAGTTCGAGGCCGGCAAGAAGTACCCGCTCGTGCACATGATCCACGGCGGCCCGCACGGCACGTTCGGCGACCTGTGGCACGGCCGCTGGAACGCGCAGGCGTTCGCCGCGCCCGGCTACGTGGTGGCGCTGGTGAATTTTCAAGGGTCCACGAGTTGGGGCCAGGACTTCGCGCAGCGCATCCAGGGCGAATGGGCGGCGCGGCCGTTCGACGATGTCATGAACGCGACCGACCTACTGATCGCCTCCGGCCTCGTGGACGAGAAGCGCATGGCCGTGACCGGCGGCAGCTACGGCGGCTACATGGTCACCTGGATCGCCGGGCACACCGACCGCTTCAAGTGCATCGTCAATCACGCCGGTGTCGCCGACCTGACCGCGCAGTACGCCAGCGATGTGACGCAGGGCCGCGGCAAGGCATCCGGTGGCGAAGCGTGGGACGGGCTGGAGCAGCAGGACAAGTGGTCGCCCGTGCGCTTCGCGAGCGGCATGACCACGCCCATGCTGGTGATCCACGGCGAGAAGGACTACCGCGTACCGATCGGGCAGGGGCTGCTGATTTATGGTGTCTTGAAAGCCAAGGGTGTGCCCGCTCGCCTCGTCTACTTCCCCGACGAGAACCACTGGGTGCTCAAGGCACGCAATTCTTTGTACTGGTACAAGGAAGTCCACGCGTGGCTGGCGCGGTGGTTGAAGGGGTAGGCCTTCCTCGAACGCCCTGCTGGCGCCTCGGACCGTGGTCGGGGGAATCACCGCCGCTTCGCCGCCGCGTCCCGCAGCAGCACCGCCGCCAGGTGCGCGCCGACGAACGTCAGTACGAGCATGCTCATGATGTTGTGCGCAGCGCTCACGGGCGTCGGGTAGGCGACCGGTCCGCTGCCGTGCGCCAGCATCCGAACCTGCCACCACGGCCACGCGAGCCAGTAACCGGTGGCGAGCGTGGCGCCCATGCTGAGTGCGGCGATCAGCCCCATCGCGTAGTCGAGCCGGTTGCGCCACGGCTCGACGCGGCTCCAGTGCTGCCACTGGTAGCTCGCGTAGACGAGCGTGAGCGGCGCGCCCACGAGCACGTGCAGCGACTCGCCCGGCAAATGCCCCGTGGCGAGGCGCATGAAGAACACCACCAGCCCGCCCGCGGCCTCGATGCCGAGCAGCCACCACAGCGCCACCAGCAATGGTGCGTTCAGGCGTTTCGCGCGCGGTGCCTCTGGCGCCGCGGCGGGTCGGGTCAGCGTCCCGCTCACACCAGGTAGCGCAGCGCGAACATCACTTCGCCTGAACCGATGCTGATCGTCCACATCACCAGAAAGCTCCACATGAGCGCCGGCCGGTCACGGAAGAACCAACGCCCGGCCTTGAACTCCTGGTAGGCGAGCGTGCCGAGCACCACGAACACGAGGTAGGCCACGAGCGACAGCAGCCCGTGCGCGGCGAACGCGATTTTCATGCCCGTGGACAGCACCTCGGTGGGATGGGGCGCCGATGCGGCCGCGCTGCGGTTGGCCATGTACATCACGTTCACCAGCGCCTCGAACAACGACACCGCAAGAAACAGCGCGAACGGGAACGGCCGGCGCGTCCAATTGCGACGCACCACGAACAACACTCCCGCGGTCACGAATAATTCGCTGATGGCTGAGAAGATGGAGAAAGCCGGGATGTGCATGGCTGCACCCTAATGGGCTGGGGTGGCGGACGGCAATCCGTACTCCTACGGAATATCGACTGCGAGGAGCTATCGGCCGCGGCGCACTCCCCGGCGAGGCCGCGCTGTCGTAGTCTGCCCCCATGGCCCTGCCCGAGCATTTGGAGAAGCTGAAGCAAGACTGCGATGTCGAGACCTACCGGGCGTCCGGGCCGGGTGGTCAGCATCGCAACAAGACCGAGTCGGCGGTGCGTATGACCCACCGGCCCAGTGGCATCGTGCGAATCGCCACGGAGCATCGCTCGCAGTTGCGAAACCGCGAGCTCGCGCTTGAACGCATCTGGAAGGCGCTCGAAGCGCGCAGGCGGAAGCCCAAGCCGCGCGTGGCGACCAGGCCGAGCAAGGCCGCCAAGGGGCGACGGCTGGCGGAGAAGAAGCAGGAGTCCGACAAGAAGCGCGCTCGCCAGCGTCCAGCTACCGAGGACTGAGCGGTACCGTTATTGCGGCTCAGTACGCCAAGGCCATGGTGCCGCCCAGATTTTTCCGCGCTTGCCATGGAGTTTGCGTGCGCTTGCGGCCGATAACCCGCGCGTCGTCGGATCACGTCAGCTTGAGCGTGAACTCGGTCGACGCGTCACGGGCCATGGTCACCCCTGTGCTGCAACGAGCACACCCGGTGGTGCGGACCGTCCTGATCGAAAGGATATCGCGATGACCTTCCGTTCCATCCTCCTCCGCATCGGCGCGATGCTGCTTGTCGTCGCCATCAGCAGTACGTCGTCGTCCGTGCCCTCGCGTGCGGACGACAACGCGGC
>JAYVCN010000371.1:0-6061 GCA_043749875.1 Candidatus Eiseniibacteriota bacterium
GAGCCATGACGGCCGCAAGCAACGCGGCGCACACCCAGAGTCGTGGTGACGTGCAGCGGCGCGACATCGTAGACCTCCTTCGGTTGGGTCGCGCATGACCGAGTTGCAGGTCGGGCGCGAGACGGTTCGGTTCGAGCGCATCCGGCACCCGTGAGCGCATCGTGCCGGTTGTCGGGAGCATCGGACAACCGCGATGCCGCCCCTATGACGAGCGTCATGCCCGGCCACCTCCCGACTGTCCGCGAGAGCCCGACTGTCCGCGAGAGCCCAGTTGATTGCGTCATCACGCCCCCGCGTGCTACTCCTGCTTCCGGTTCCCGAGAGGGCTCCCCGCGCATCACACGAAAGGACTCGTCATGCTGCGTCGTTCGCTATTCGCACTCGCGATGCTCGCGGTGCTTCCCGTGGCTGCTTCCGCGGACTCGTTCACGGCCTTCGGGCCGCATCTGGGCTTCAGCCAGGGGCCGAACCAGATCGTGGTCGGCGGCCACCTCCAGTGGGGGGATGTCGCCCCGCAGCTCGATTTCGTGCCCGGGATCGACCTGGGCTTCGGCGACAACACCACGCTGGTGTCGATAAACGGCGATTTCCACTATCGCATCAGCACCAAGACCCAGTGGCAACCCTACGCGGGCGGCGGTGTCGGCATCCACTTCTTCTCGTTCGACAATTCCGTCGGGGGCGGCAGTGACACGAAGGCAGGCGGGCACTTGATCCTGGGCGCCGACGTGGCCACCAAGAGCCACAGCCGATTCTTCGCCGAGCTCAAGCTGGGTTTGGCCGATTCGCCGGACCTGAAAGCCATGGTCGGCTGGAGCTTCAAGCCGCGCTGAGGCCGTCTCGCCATCTGCGGCCGACCGTGCACAATTCCCGTGGTTGGCCCCTGTCCGCGTCAGGCTTCGGTCAAGAACGTACGCGTTGCGTGGAACACCCTGACCGACCCGGCCGACAACACGCTCGAGACGGCTGGTGTACCGGGAGAGGCCAGCCGGCGGTGCCGCAGGGCGCCGCGGGGACGGGGTGAGCGCTCGCTGCCCCCGTTCCCTGACCACTCCCCGTGCAACACACGAGAGGACTCCGTCATGATGCGTCGCTCCCTCATCGCACTCGCGATCCTCGTGATGCTGCCCGCGGCCGCGTCCGCCGGCTCGTTCACCTACTACGGCCCGCAACTGGGCTTCAGCCAGGGCCCTGACCAGTTCGTGGTCGGCGGCCATCTCAAGTGGAACATGGTGTCGCCTCGGATGGACTTCGTGCCCGGGGTCGATCTCGGGCTAGGGAACAACATGTCGCTCGTGTCGATGAATGGCGACTTCCATTACCGCATCGTGAGCGGTGCCCGCTGGCAGCCCTACGTGGGTGGCGGCGTCGGCATGCACTTCTCCTCCGTCGACCACACGAGTCGCAGCGGCGTCACCACCACCACCCGGAGCGAGCAGTCCGGTCTCCACCTCATCGTCGGCGCGGGCGTGCCCACCGAGGGCCGCAACCGCTTCTTCACCGAGATGAAGCTGGGGTTCAGCGATTCGCCGGACATGAAGATCATGGCGGGCTGGAACTACCGGGCGCGCTGAGGGCGTTGTCACCCACTATCGCGCCGGCCCGGGTCCACCCGCGGCCGGCGCGGCGTGTTTCCGGATGTGCGCTCGCTGACGCTGCCCTATGCTCCGCCGCGTCGTGACCGTGCCCCCCGGAGGAACCCCGATGCGCCGCATGTTCGTCGCCGCGTTTGTCGCACTGTCATTCGCCGCCGCGCTCGTCCCTGTGCGATCGCGCGCGGCCATCACTCCCGAGGCTGACGCCGTCGTACATCGCTACCTCGAGGCCAGCGGCGGTGCCGCCGCGTTCGCGGCCGAGAGCACCGGCTACACGCACGCGCGCATCGAGGCGTTCGGCTTCGCTGGCACGTCGGCCTCGTGGGGCGCTCGCCCGGCGCGGGCGTATTCGCACACCGAGCTGGGGCCGTTCAAGCTGTCCGAGGGCGTGGACGGCGCGACCGCGTGGCGGACTGATCCCACCACCGGTCTCGTGCGACCGCTCGCGGACCACGATCTGGATCAGGCGCTGATCAGCGTGTGGTTCGAGTTCGAGCGCTGGGCCGAACCGGGGCAGGGCGGCGGGCAAGTCGCGCTCGCCGGTCACGACAAGGACTCGCTCGGCGCGGTCACCGTGCTCGAGGTGACGCCGCCCGACTTCTCGCACGGCGCCCGCGCCCCACGCCCGCGCAAGCTGAGGTTCAGCGACCAGTCCGGCCTGCTCGTCCGCATGGACTCGCGTGACGACCAGCGCGAGGTGGTCTCCACGTTCTCCGACTACCGGCGGGCCGGCGGCCGGCTGCACCCGTTTTTGAACGTGACCGCGATCACCGGCATGACCGCGAACAGCCTGCGCGCGGTCACGGACACGGTACTCGCCAACGTCAGCGTCGCGGGGCTGCCGTTCTCGCCGCCGAGCGAACCCGCGAGCGCGGTGCACTGGCTGATGAAGGACGGCATCGCAACGCTGCCGTTCGAGTACCGGGCGCGGCATGTGTGGTTGAAGGCGAGCGTCAATGGAGCCGCGCCCGAGAACTTCCTGTTCGATACCGGCGCGAGCGTCACGGTGATGGACAGCAGCTGGGCCGCCGAGCACGGATTGAAGACCCAGGGGCACATGCAGGCGTCGGGGGCGGGCGCCTCGGGCGGCGCGTCGTTCGCCACGCTCGGCTCGCTGCGCGTGGCGTCGGCGGCCGGCGACGGCATCGAGTTGCAGGACGTGAAGGTCGCGGTGCTCGACGTGAACCCGGGCTTCGAGCCGCTGTTCTGGCGGCGCATGGCAGGGGTGATCGGTTACGACGTCATCAGCCGCTTCGTGGTGACCGTGGACTACGACGACAGCACGCTCGTGCTGCACGATCCCGTGTCGTGGCGCAACCCCGGCACCGAGAAGCCGCTGCCGATGGTCATGAACGGCACGGTGCCCGCCATCCGGGGCACGTTCGATGGCAGCGACGAGGGCCTGTTCCGGCTCGACGTGGGCAGCAGCAGCACGGTGGACGTGCATGCGCCGTTCGCGAACGCGAAGGGACTGAAAGGCCGCATGGGTCGTACGCAATCCGTGGACGGCGTCGGCTTCGGCGGCGCGTTCTCGTCCGACATCGGCCGGCTGCGCAGCATGAGCCTCGGGCCCTACGAGTGGGACGACCCGATCGTGGTGGTGTCGAACGCCACCGAGGGCGCGTTCGCGAGTGAGGAGTTCGCGGGCAACATCGGCAATCGCATCCTCGAGCGCTTCCGCGTCACGTTCGACTACCAGCGCCGCGAGGTGTTGCTCGAGCCCGGCAAGCGCTACGCGGACAGGGACCGGCTCACGCGCTGCGGGGTGCTGCTGACCCGCCGCCAGGGCGTGGTGACCGTGGCGAGCGTGCTGGCGAACTCGCCCGCCGACCACGCCGGCCTGCGTGAGGGCGATCAGGTGCTCGCGCTCGACGGCCGTGACATCGGGGCGTGGGACCTGCCCGAGGTGAGCGCGCTGCTCGACGACGGCGACGTGGGCCGCAAGGTGCCGGTCCGCGTGCGGCACGCTGATGTCGAGAAGTCACTCCGGATCAAGCTGGCGGAGGTCATTCGCTAGCTTTGGCGCCAACGTGGCCCCCCTCGGCTCGTGCGCCGGGAGCGCCGCGGGGGGGCCGCTCAGCGTGTGAATCGGCGTGTGAATCGTGTGAATCGTGATTCCCTCTCGTCCGCCGCTGCCGTATCCTTGGTGCCCGTCCCGCTACCCGGCCCCCGGAGGCTCCATGTCCCAGTCCGGCGTCCGCCGCGCGGCCCAAGCCGCCGTGGCCCTCGCCCTGCTGTCCGCAGCCCTGTGGCTGCCGGCATGCTCCAAGCAGGCGCCACTCGAGCTCGGCCCCAACCAGCGCCCGACCATCGAGGTCACGCAGGCGCCGGCGAGCAGCACGCAGCCGTTTTTCTATGCGTATGAGTTGCGCTGGGCCGGTTTCGACGTGGACGGGCGCATCGACCACTTCCGCTACGCCATCGATCCGCCCACGCAGACGACCGCCGAGACGGTGTGGGTGAACACGACGGAGAACCGGAAGTCGTTCCTGTTCCGCTCCGACAAGCTCGACACGCTCACGGACCAGACCGCGGAAGGCTTCCACACCATCGTGCTCGAGGCCGTGGACGACCGCGGCGGCCTCTCGGTGCCGGTGTCGCGCTCGTTCACGTCATTCACCATCGCGCCCACGCTGCAGATCATCCAGCCCGTGCTGAACCACCTGTTCTCGCCCACGTTCGGGCCGTCGTTCCGGCTGGCGTGGAAGGGCAACGACCCCGACGGCCGCACCACGAACAAGCCGGTCAAGTACAAGTTCAAGATATTCCCCGAGGGCGGCCTCGAGTTCGACTTCATCACGCTGCTCGTGAACCCGGATTCGCTGCGCCGGCGCTACGCGCCGCACTTCAGCGAGTGGGACTCGGTTGGCGGCGACACCACCGCGATCGACTTCCGCGACATGATCCCGGGGCGGCGCTACGTGGCGGTCGTCGTCGCCATCGACGAGGTGGGGGCCTACTCGCCGATCATGAACTTCGATATCAACATGCTGTTCTTCAACGTCAGCTACGCCGGGCTACTGGGTCCCAAGCTGACCGTGTTCAACGACAGCTTCTTCTTCACGTTCCCCCAAGGCGGGTTCAATCTCGACCCCGCCAACTTCATCCACACCGAAGCCCGGGCGGGCCGGCCGATCCGATTCAACTGGTCGGCGACCACGTCGTCGGGCTCGTTCGTGAGCGGCTACCGCTGGATGCTCGACGGCAACGTCGGCGACGAGAGGCCACGCAGCGACGAGGCGACGGACTTGGTGCACTGGAGCCAGTACTCACCCCTCGTCCAGTCCGTGGACCTGCCGCCCATCAATCCGCCCGGTGCGAGCGAGACGCACTTCCTCTACATCGAGGCGCTGGACAACAACCGGCAGCTCAGTATCGCCGTGGTGCAGTTCACGGTGGTCAAGGCGGTGTTCGACAAGGAACTGCTGATCGTGGACGACACCCGCCTGACCACGGACCACAGGCTCGGAACCTGCGTCGACCGGCCCCGCGGCGTGTGGCCCACCGCGGCGGAGCTCGACACGTTCTTCTTCGCACGCGGCGGGCTGCCGTGGAAGTGCTATCCCGCCGGCACGCTGTCGCCCGTCGGCATCTTCCAGGGCTACGCCTACGACACGCTCGGCACGCGCTTCCTCCCGCAAGGCACACTCACGCTGCAACAGCTGGCACACTACCGCCACGTCATCTGGTACACGGAGAGCAAGGCGTCGCTCAACGTGAACGAGCCCGATGTGGCGCTCGACCCGATGTCCGAGTTGCGCTGGCTGTCGAGCCCCGGCCGCAGCAACCCGCTCGGCACATGGGTGTCGCAGGGCGGCCAGTTGTGGATGTTCGGCGGCGGCACTGCCAGTTCCTTGCAGCGCAACTGGGATAAAATCGGCACCGCGGCCAACGTGTTCTCGAACACGGACGGCGAACTGGTGCCGGGCCGGTTCATGTACGACGTGTTCGGCTGGCGCAGCGAGATCACCGCCAAGCCGTTTGCGCAGGCCACCAAGCCCCAACACCCGATCGGCCGCGGCCCGCGTTCACCCGACTACTCGGCGTTGCCCGACTACCTGTTCGAGAAGACGGGCGAGACCGACGACATCAGCGTGTACGGGCCGAACCGCATCGGGACGAGCGACTTCTACCAGAGCTCGCAGGCGGGTGAAGGGATCACCGCACCGAACGACGTGCTCGAGGACGAGGATCCAGACCCGGACGTGGTGCGCCAGGAAGCCGTGCTCGACACCATCTACGAGTCCGTCGGCGGCCAGCTGGGTTCTGACCGCCCGTGCATGACGCTGATGCACGGGGGGACCACGGGCCAGAAGCAGGTGTTCAGCGGCTTCCAGCTCTGGTACTGGCAGCGCGGCGAGCAGATCGCGATCGTCGACTGGGTGTTGCAGACGCTGTGGGGACTGCCGCGGAAGGACGTGCCGAGGTAGTCCTCCCCACCCTTCGTTCCCAGGCGCGGCGCGGAG
>JAYVCN010000372.1:0-4709 GCA_043749875.1 Candidatus Eiseniibacteriota bacterium
GGCAGGGACGATATTTTGGGTCGCCCAGCCCCTGGTGCAGCACGCGCAGGATGTTCAGGCAGATGTCGAGCCCGATGAAGTCCGCCAGCTGCAGCGGGCCCATCGGGTGGTTCATGCCCAGCTTCATCACCGTGTCGATGGCCTCTTTCGTGGCCACGCCTTCCATCAGCGCGAAGCATGCCTCGTTGATCATCGGCATGAGGATGCGGTTCGACACGAAGCCCGGCGCGTCGTTCACCTCGACCGGGGTCTTGCCGAGCCGCTGCGACAGCTCATGGGTAAGCGCGTACGTCGCGTCGCTGGTGGCGATGCCGCGGATGATCTCGACCAACGCCATGACCGGCACCGGATTCATGAAGTGCATGCCGATCACCTGCGCCGGGCGCTGGGTGAGGGCCGCGATCTCGGTGATCGAGAGGCTCGAGGTGTTGCTGGCGAGGATGGCGGTGGCGGGCGCGACCGCGTCGAGTGCCGTGAAGATCTGCCGCTTGAGCTCGAAGCTCTCGGTCACCGCCTCGATCGCCAGCTGACAGTCCCTGGCGGCGTCCAGCGTCGTGCCCGCGTGGATGCGCGCGAGGATGGCCTTCGGCTTGGCGTCGTCCCAGCCCTGCTTCTTCGCGACGCGGTCGAGGTTCCTGCCGATGGTGCCGAGCGCGCGCTCGACGAGCTCGGGCTTCGCGTCCACGAGCTCCACCTCGAAGCCGCTGGTCGCGAACACCTGCGCGATGCCATTGCCCATGGTGCCGCCGCCCACGACGGCGACCTTCTTGACGTGCGCGCTGAGCGTCACGGCGGTGGGGGTGGACTCGGCCGCCTGGGTCAAGACACCCGCTCCACGGCGAGCGCCACGGCGTTGCCGCCGCCCAGGCACAACGTGGCGAGGCCGGTCTTCAGGCCGCGCGCTTCGAGCGCGTACAGCAGCGTCGTGAGCACACGCGCGCCCGAGGCACCGATGGGATGGCCCAGTGCCACCGCGCCACCGTTCACGTTGACACGGTCCCAGTCCCAGCCCAGCGCATCGCCGTCGGCCAGTGCCTGCGCCGCGAACGCCTCGTTGGCCTCGATCAGGTCGAAGTGCCCGATGCTCACACCCATCTTCTTCATGAGTTTCTCGACCGCGTCGATCGGCGCGAAGAACAGGTCCTTCGGGTCGCCACCTCCGGTGGCGTAAGCGACGACGCGGGCCAAGGGCTTGGCGCCGGTTTCCTTGACGCGCGCGCCACTCATCACCACCAGCGCGGCGCCACCGTCGTTGAGCCCGGGCGCATTGCCGGCCGTGATCACGCCGTTCTTGTCCTTCGTCACCGGGGCGAGCTTCGCGAGGCTTTCCAATGTCGTCTCGGCACGCACGGATTCGTCCTTGCTCACGACGAGCGCGTCGCCCTTCCGCTGCGGGATCGAGACCGTCACGATCTCCTTGGAGAAGCGGCACTCGGCCTGCGCGGTAGCGGCCTTGTGCTGGCTCTGGAGCGAAAACTCGTCGATGCGCGTGCGCGTGAGCTTGGCCTTCTCGGCCGTGTACTGCGCCAGCTCGATCATGTGGCAGTCGTTGAACGAGCACCACAGCCCGTCCAGCACGACGCCGTCGCGCAACGTGGTGTCGCCGAGGCGCTGCCCGAGCCGGCCGCTGAACAGGTAGTGCGGCGCGGTGCTCATGCTCTCCTGGCCGCCCGCCACGATGCAGTCGGCGTCGCCCGCCTTGATGGCCTGCGCGGCCAGCATCACGGCCTTCAAGCCGGAGCCGCACACCTTGTTCACGGTGAACGCGCCGACCTTGGGATCGATGCCGGCCTTGATCTGCGCCTGGCGTGCGGGCGCCTGGCCCTGACCGCCCTGCACGACGTGGCCCATGATGACCTCGTCGATCTGTGTGCCGGTGACGTTCGCGCGCCGCATGGCTTCGCGGATGGCCACGGCGCCCAGATCCGACCCCTTGAGCGTGGACAGCGCGCCGAGGAACTTGCCGATGGGCGTGCGGGCCGCGCCCACGATGAACACGTCGGGAGTGCTCGACATCAGGATGCCTCACGAGAAACCGCGACAAGGGGGCTGGCCGGAGGCCAGCTTGCCACGCATGATTAAAGAGTGGGCGGAGCGGGGTGTGGCGAAGCGCGCGGATGTTACACGAATCGGCGCGGGTCGGCACGGGCGCGTCGAGCGCGAATCGTACCGCTTCGCACACGCGCGGCGCGTGCGTGGCGTGGCTCGAACAGGCGTCAGCCGGCCTTTCTGAGCCCGCTCTCCTGCCCCTTCTGGACCAGCTCCACGCCGGTCCGCTCGGCGAGCCACTGGCCGAGCGACGTGGGCAGATTGGGGTCGCGAAGCGAACTCGCCACCACCTGCTCCTTGCCCCCGCCACTCACCACCAGCGTCCAGCGCGCGTCACCGTCGCCGTCGGTGCGCGCGCGCAGCTCGAGGCCGAGCGGCGTGAACTCCCGGCTCCACACCCGACCGAACGCCAGTCGGCGGCGCTCGAGCACGCCGGGGCGCGGCAGCCAGCGCTCGCGCACGGCCAGCAACCACGTGGCAGCGTAGAGACACAGCAGCCCGGCCAGGCCCAGCACCCATGCGCCGACGATCAGCGGCACGCCGTGGGCGCGAGTGCTCAGCGCGACCGCGGCTCCGAGGAAGGCCGCGGCGATCGCCATCAGCACGGCGCCGAGGGTCCGCTGTACGCGTGGGGCCGGCATGAGGGCGGGCGCGCCGGACTCGTCAGTGATCACCTGCCAGCCGGGTACCGGCGACTGGTCCGCGGCCAGCGGTAGCACGGGACCGAACCCCTTGCGCCACTCCGCAAGCACGCTCATCAGCTCCACGCGCTCCGCGGGCGTGCCCTGTTGCGCCACGCACACGGCGCGCGCACGTGTGTCGGCCAGCAGGCTGTGTCCGCGCATGCGGAAGCCCGTCAACTGGCGCGCGTCCAGGCGCGATGCCGAGGTGAGGAACAGCGCGTAGCGCTCGATCTCGAGCCCGTCGGCGCTCCAGCGGACGACCTCGCGGCCGAACAACAGGTTCAAGAGCGTGGACAGTGCGGTGAGTCCGCCGAATGTCCACAGCGTCAGCCACACGGACACGAACGCGAAGAACAGCGGCAGCGCCTCTCGCGGCGGCGGCGCGCCATGCATGGTGGGCAGCCAGCCGGCGAGAAAGCCGGGGCCGAACGCGCTCTGCAGCGCCGAACCCAGGATGGTGAGCGCGAAGTATTCGCCCATGGCCCAGCCGCACAGCCACACGCACAGGAATGCCGCGGGCAGGAAGCGCAGCACGCCCTGTGCACGCAGCGTCACCTGCCAGCCGGAGCCGTTCGGTTCGCGATCGAGCATGCGGCCTCCTTCGCGGTCCGCCGAGCGCGGACACTCTGGAGTTATCGGCGGCGCGGGCGCCGGGCTGCAGTGGCGGCGCAAGCCGGGTTGGGGGAGTTCACCCAATGCCGCGCTGCGGGCTGCGGCGGCGCTTCCGGCCCCGGTGGGCGCCGCGGTCAGCGCGGGCGGACGATCGCGATGCTGGCGGTGTGCCCGTGCAGGAAGTTCCGTTCGCCGACCGGCCCCAGCTCGCCGGCGCAGAACATGCCGGCGCACGGCGCCGCCGCGGACAACGACTCTTGCAGCGTGCTGATGTCGCGGTCGGGCTCGCCGAACAACCCCTCGCCGCGGCCATTGCACGCGAACAACAACAGGCCACTCGCGGCGCTGTCGAACGCCTGCGGCGACAACAGCATCTGCAGATCCTCGAGCGCGGCCCGCGCGTCGCGCACGTGCAGGCGGATCTTCTCGCGCGGCCCGATGACGTCGGCCACGGCGAGCGCGCCGCGGTCGCGGTCGGCCCCGAGCAGGTTGCGGATCAGGTAGTCCCCGCGCCCGCTCGCCTCGCCGCGCGCGGGCCGGCCCACATACAGGCCCTGGCTCAAGCGGCCGCGTTCGGACTCGGGCATGCTGCGCAGCACCTGTTCGACACGTTCGACGGCCGGCTGGCCATCCAGCGTCAGGATGAGATTGTCCTCGACGTGCGTCGCGTCGAGCGGCGGCCCGATCGGCTCGCACCCCTGCGACACCACCACGTCCACGCGCAGCGCCCCATGCAAGGCGATGGCGAAGCCGCCCTCGTGCGCCGTCCAGTCGTTGAGCACCAGCGTGTTGCCGCCCGGGCGCGCCGCCGCGCTCGCGAGCCCGCCCACCACGCGCACACCCGGCGCCCAGCGGTTGAACAGCCCGAGGATGCGATCCATGTCGAGCGAGAACGGGTCGCCCATGAGCAGCACCAGCTCCGCGCCACGTGCGCCGGGCGCGCGCAGGTCGAACTCGTGCTGGTTGTCGACCGGCTCGGCCCACGTATCCTGCATGAGCAGGAACGGTTTCACCTCGACGGCGGGCAGCCGCGCGGCCAGCACGCTCAGCGCGATGCCCTGCTCAATCTCGTGCTCGCTCGTCACCACTCCGCGGGCGCTGATCGCGGCGAACGCGGTGGCCGGGAACTCGGCGCGCAGCGCCTCGGCGACGGCCGCGGTGCGGGCCCTGGCCCCACCCGACACGAACGCCAGCACCAGGTCGGCGGGCGCGCCGCCCAACCGCGCCCGTAGCTCGCGTGCGACCTCGGCCGCGGCGTCCGCCGCGGCATCGAGCCGCGAGCTGGCGCTCGCCCAGTGCATGGCGGTGGCCGCGGTCACAGCGCGTGCCGGATTCGGTCGCGTGAACGGGTCGGCGTCAGGTCAG
>JAYVCN010000373.1:0-3088 GCA_043749875.1 Candidatus Eiseniibacteriota bacterium
ACGCCCGGGCCGTATTCCAGCGCGCCGGGCTCGATCAGGCCGGGTTCGCGGGTGGCGCCGAGCCGCGGCGTGGTCCCGGGCGGCTGACTCAGCGGGTCCGGCGTATCGAGCAGCGGCTTGCTGATCTCCTTCGGCGCCACAATCAGGCTCTCGGGCACCACCTGCCCGTCGGCCTCCAGGTAGTCGCGCGCCGCGAGCTGCGCCTCGGTGGCCGGGTACTCACGCACCACGCGCCAGAACAGTGAATCCGCCGCGGGCTTCCGGCTGAGCTTACGCGACAGCAGCCACGCCTCGGCATTCAGGGCGCGCGCCCGCACCGACGGAACGGACGTGGAGTCGTAGATGGCGCGGTATTCCTCGAGCGCGCGATCCGGACGCTCGAGGCTGAACAGGTAGTGCTCGGCGACGAGGAACCGGCCCTCGGCTTTCCGCGCCAGCGAATCCGCACCGCCGGCGGTGCGGAAGCGGTCGATGCGATCGAGGTTGTCGAGTCGCAACTGGGCTTGTTGCGCGAACTGCGACGTGCCGGTCTGCTCACGCACCTTGGCATACTCGCTGCGCGCCCGCTCGAAGTCGTCGGAGCCGGTCTCGTAGGCGTAGCCGATCCGGTATTGCGCCTCGGCCGAGAGCTGCGAGCGTGGGTAGTCCGCGAATACCGAGCGGTACAGCGCGACCGCCGATTCGACGTGGCCGTCGAGCAGCTCGACACCGCCCATGCGCAGCGTGATGCGTCCGTACTGCTCCTCGACCGGTGTGCGCACCACCGAGACCGGCGGCTGATTCTGCTGCGAATTCGGCAGCCCGCCGCCCGGGGGATTCGCGCCCTGCGCGCTCCCCGTGCCGAGGCGCGGCATCACCGGAAGCGGCGGCGGAATCGGCACGTGCGCACGCGCGTCGCGCAGCAGCGCGCGCGCGTCGTCGTACTTGCGGCTCGACTCGAGGCAGTCGACCTCGCGTAGCAGGTAGCGCAGCCGCTCTGCGTCGGTGAGCGCCCGGTCACCGATGACGTGGAAGTCGGCGCGTGCTCCCACCCAGTCCTGCTGCTGGAAGCGCGCCTCGGCCCGCTGGCGGAGCGCCTTGTCGTAGATCGGGTGCTTGGGGAAGCGATCGAGGATCTGGCCCGCCGACTCGGCCGCCTCGCGGTAGCGCTGCAGCGACATGAACGCCTTGGAGCGCTCGTAATAGGCATACGGCACGAGCGGATGCTTGGGCGCCTGCGCCAGGAACTCGTCGAAGGCAGTCACCGACTGCTCGTGCTTGCGCGCCAGGCGGTAGGCCAGCCCGAGGAAGAACTCGGCGTCCGGCCGCAACTCGCTTTTCGGGAACCGCGTCTCGAACTCCTGCAGCATGGTGACGGCCTTCAACGGATCGTCGGTGCCCACCATGTCGCGCGCCCACATCAGCCATGCGTCATCCACGAACTTGGACTTGGGGTATTCGCCCAGCAGCTTCTTCGAGTAGTCGGCCGACTTGGTGTAGTTCGTGCGCTGCGTCGTGCCGTCGCGATCCACCTCGTAGGGCTGGCCGTCGGTGGCCTTCATGTAGTAGCGCCGCGCCAGGTAGAACGTGTTGTAGAAAGCGCACGAGGCCGTGACGCTCACCAGCAGCAGCGCGGCGACGATGCGGAGCAGGCGCGCGTTCACAGGCACGCTTGCAGGCTCGTCACGTCGAGCGGCCCGCGACGCAGGGCCTCGAGCCCGGCCACCATGACCTGCGCGCCCGCGAGCGTGGTGACCACGGTCACGCCCATGGCCACGGCGCGCTCGCGGATCGCCTGCTCGTCGTATTCCGAGGCGCGCCCCAACGGCGTGTTGATCACCAGCTGGATCTCCCCGTTCTCGATCAGGTCGGCCACGTGCGGACGCCCCTCGTGCACCTTGAACACCTCGCGCACCGGGATGCCGTTGCGGGACAGGAACCGGGCGGTGCCCCGGGTGGCCACCAGTCCATACCCCAGTTCGACCAATTTCTTCGCCATGAACGTGATGGCGCGCTTGTCGTCGTCGCGGACGGACAGCAGCACATTACCTGAGGATGGCAGGGCCTCGCCCGCCCCGAGGTGGGCCTTGGCCAGCGCCCGGCCGAAGTCGAGGTCACGCCCCATGACCTCGCCGGTGGACTTCATCTCGGGCCCGAGCAGCGCGTCCTCGCCCGGGAACCGGCTGAACGGCAGCACCGGCTTCTTGACGCTGATCATGCGCGGCTCGGTCTCCGCCGGCCGGATGTCCGACAGCCGCTCGCCCGCCATGACGCGCGCCGCGAGCCGGGCGAGCGGGATGCCGGTCGCCTTGCTCACGAACGGCACCGTGCGCGACGCGCGCGGGTTGGCCTCGAGCACGTAGATCTCGCCCAGCCGCACGGCGTACTGGACGTTCAGCAACCCGCGCACGCCGAGCGCGCGTGCCAACCGGGCGGTGATGGCGCGCACTTCGGCCACCGTGGAGTCGCCGAGCGTGTAGGGCGGGATGACGCAGGTCGAGTCGCCGGAGTGGATGCCGGCCTCCTCGATGTGCTCCATCACGGCGCCCACCAGTACGGTCTCGCCATCGGCGACCGCGTCGACGTCCACCTCGAGCGCGCCGGAGAGGAACTTATCAATGAGCACCGGCTCCTCGTGCGACACCAGTGCCTCGCGCGTGAGCCATTCCTCGAGTTCGCTGCGCTCGTACACGATGCGCATGCCGCGGCCACCCAGCACGTAGGACGGCCGCACCAGCACGGGGTAGCCCAGCTGTTCCGCGAACGCGAGCGATTCCTCGTGCGTCGAGGCGATGCGTGACTCGGGCTGCTTCAAGCCCAGCTCGTTCACCAGATCGCGCCAGCGGGCGCGGTTCTCGGCCAGGTCCAAGCCGTCGTACGGCGTGCCGAGCAGCGGCACACCCGCCTCGTGCAGCGCGCGCGCCAGCTTGAGCGGGGTCTGTCCGCCCAGCTGCACGATCACGCCCAGCGGCTTCTCGATGTCCACGATGTTCAGGACATCCTCGGCGGTGAGCGGCTCGAAGTAGAGCCGGCTCGAGACGTCGTAGTCCGTGCTCACGGTCTCGGGATTGGAGTTCGCGAGCAGCACGTCGTAACCGCGCGACTTCAG
>JAYVCN010000374.1:0-2935 GCA_043749875.1 Candidatus Eiseniibacteriota bacterium
CCCACGTCGAAGCTGTGGTTCGCGCCCGGGTTCAGCTGGTTGTTTGAACGGACATCGGCGCCGGCCTGGAAGTGGCACGACGCACAGGCCTGACGGCCATCGCCGCCGACCTGCATGTCCCAGAACAGTGACTTGCCAAGGGCGATCGCAGCGGCCTTGTCCTTGACGAAGTCGGTGAGGTTGGACGGCATGGGAACGGGCACGGTCTTGAGCGAACCCGTGACGGCGATGCGCCGAGTGTCATTGCCTTGGGACGCGCCCGCAGCAGAGACCAACTCGAGAGCGAGAATACCGATGGCAAACGCAGGGATGAGTCTGCGCATGGCCACCTCCTCTGAGCAGTCGAGACCCCGAAGGGTCGCGATGTGGAGAGAGAGTGCGGTGGGTGCCGGTCCGGGAGCGGTTGGGGTCCGGGCGATCACGTCCCGCGGGGGATGAAAGGAGCTGCCACACAAAAGTATAATAATCACGCTATGTGAAAAGCAATCGACATCTACTTACGTATAAGAACTGATTTCAATCTGTATTACAGTGGCAAATCATGTTGACCCACGGTTAACGCGGTGGTGAGTCGAGGTCACGCACGGCTTGAATTGCCCGGGTCCGGTTCACTCCGGGTAATCATTGGGTAGCTGGGGCTCACCAGCGCGCGGGGCGGGCCGCGGGTCGGCGGGTACCGCAACGGTCGTGCGAGTGAATCTCCGGCACGACGCGGGCAGGACCGTGCAGGACGGCTCGTGGGTCGGCGAGGGCACGGGATCCCGGGACCGACCCTGCGGCGTGCGGAGGAGGGGCTGGCTGGCTATATTGTGCCCGTGGCCCGCATCGCCGCGGGCCGGACCACGTGAGGGACCATGCCCGACAGCGTCACCTGCCCCGGTTGCGGCGCCGCGAATCCCGCGGCAGCCGTCGCCTGCTCCCGTTGTAACTTCCCGTTCGGCCACACCACGCCGCCCGTCGCGCCCGCAAGCGAAAAGGCCGCCCTCGCGCCAGGCGCGGCCGCCGCCGCGCGCCCGTTTGACCCCGGCCCGCGCCCCATGCGGCCGCGCCGTGCACGCCCCGACTCCACGGAACCGGTGCAGATGCAACTCTGGCTCGTGGCCGGCGTGGCCGTGGTGCTTGGCATCGTCTACTTCGCCGCGCAGGGATTCTGGAAGTCGAACGTCAAGCCGGTCGAGGGCGCCCGACCCGAACAGCAGCAGCAGGCCGACCTTGCCCGCAATACGCTGGCGAAGGACTCCACCAACCTCGCCGCCCGCATCGCGCTGGCCAACGTGCTCTACGACACCGGCAACTGGAGCGAAGCCATCATCCACTACAAATCAGCAGAACGGCTCGATCCGCGGCGCCCGACGACGCTGGTGGATATGGGCGTGTGCTACTACAACCTGAGCCAGTTCGCCACCGCGGAATCCCTGTTCCAGCACGCGATCGCGCTCGACCCGCTGCAGCCGGTGGCGCTGTTCAACCTCGGGATCGTCGCCGAAACCCAGCAGCACTACGAGCAGGCGCTCGACTTCTACCACCGCTCCATGCAGGCCAACCCGCCTGACGGCATGAAGCAGCCGCTGATGGACCATCTGAAGGCGGTGATGGACAAGACGGGCAAGGGCGCGCCGCCGATGGGGCAGTCGAAGTAGCTTCGGGCCGCCCGTCCCGAACGGCGTTCAGCCGAGCCTGGAGGGCAGCATCCCCATGGCGAGGAGCGCAGCGCGCGCATGCCTGCCGCACGCCGGCTCGCCGGCAGCGAGCGCGCCCATGAGCAGGGCGAGGTCCTCCGGCGTGTCGAGATCGCCGAGCGTGGCCACGGTCGCCACGCCGAGGCCGGCCCCTTGGGCGCGGACCAGCGTGCGCGTGAGCACCTCGCGCGTACTCCACGGGATGTCGCGGAACAACTCGGGGACCGCACACTTGAGCCCGATGCACCAGTAGCCCCCGTCCAGCGTCGGGCCGAGCACCAGGTCGAGCAGGTCGAGCGCAGCGAACGCCTCCTCGATGTGCGCACCGGTGAGCGGGGGCGTGTCGCTGCCGAGGATGAGCGCGCGATCCCCATCGGCGGTGAGCAGGCGGCCGACGGCGTGCTGCAGGCGCTCACCGAGGCTCCCACCCTGCTGTGTGCGCTCGAGGAATCCCCCGGGCGCGGGGCCCGGCTCGTCCGCCCAGCAGGCCCAGCGCTCGTCCACCCGGGCGGCACCCGCAGCCGCGAACGTGTCCGCCAGCAGCCCACCATAGAGCGCGGCGGCCAGCGGCGCCGGGAGCGCAGGCGAGAGCCGGGTCTTGACCCGGCCGGGCACCGGGGAGCGGGCGAATACTGCCAAGCGTCGCATGGGCACGACTCTAAGGGGCTTGGCGGGAACAGGGAATCGGGCGGATTCCAGAACGCCGTCGCTTCATCTAAGGTGGCGGCCTCTGACATGAACTTCCGCCCGGGTCGTGGCCGGGCCAGGCCCTTCGCACCTCTGCTCCATAGGAGTACCGCCATGCCGCACTACAACGTCGTCGTCATCGGCACCGGTCCCGGCGGTTACGTGGCTGCCATCCGCGCCGCGCAACTGGGCCTGAAGACGGCGGTCGTCGAAAAAGACGAGCTGGGTGGCACGTGCTTGAACTGGGGTTGCATCCCGACCAAGTCGTGGATCGTCACCGCGCACCTCTACGAGCAGATCAAGCGCGCCAAGGAGTTCGGCATCATCGTTGGCGAGCCGCAGATCGACTGGGCGGTGCTGGTCGCGCGCAAGAACAAGATCGTGAAGCAGTTGACCGGGGGCGTGAAGCAACTGCTGTCGGGCCGCCAGGTGGACATCTTCAAGGGCACCGCCCGCCTCACCTCTGCCAACCGCATCGCGGTGGCAAACGCACAGGCTGGCGGCCCAGAAGGCGAGCTCACCGCCGACCACGTCATCCTCGCCACCGGCGCCTACGCCTGGAATCCGCC
>JAYVCN010000375.1:0-4303 GCA_043749875.1 Candidatus Eiseniibacteriota bacterium
TCCGGCGATGCCGGCGTTGTTGACGAGGATGTCCAGGTGATCGAACTTGCGGAGCGTCGCCTGGACCAGCTTCACGACGGCGGACTCGCTGGCGACGTCGGCGATCACGGCGAGCGAACGGCCCCCGGCGGCGATGATCTCTGCGGCGGTGGCTTCGAGATGCTCGCGGCTGGTGCCGGCGAGCGTGACCGCCGCGCCTTCGCTCGCGAAGCGGAGCGCGATCGCGCGCCCCAGCCCGCGTCCACCCCCCGTCACGATCGCGACCTTCCCGCGGAGTCTCATGCGCGAAAGGTAGCACGCCCGGCGCGAGTCCTTCGCGCGCCGCGCCGTAGCCTATCGATCACCGTAGCACGGTCGCACGCGCGCACACCTCGTTGCCGCCCTGCGCGAGGCGCAGGAAGTAGATCCCCGGCCGCAGGGGCACGCCCGCCTCCAACTCGAGCGCATGAACCCCGGGACCCATGGCCCCGACCTCCTTCGAGATCAGCGACCGCCCCGCCACATCGAGCAACTCCAGCCGCGCCGGGCTTGCATCATCGAGCACGAATTCCACGCGCATCCTGGCGCTCATGACGGGGTTGGGCGTCGTGCGTCGGATCGCAAGTCCCACTGCCGGCAATCCTCGGTCGCTTGCCCCGCCCGCAGCGGGGGCCAAGATGTTCGCACGGCGCACGCGGATGTGATCGGTTCTGAGGAAGCGGTGTTTGGCCACCATGCCGGTGACGCTGATCGCGACGCTGTCGCCCTCGGACAGGGTCCGTCCCAGGGCTGCCTGCTTGAACTGCACCGTCAGGTCCGGGACGCCATTCCCGTCGCGGTCGCCAAGGGCCGACCGCGACACCGGGTCGACCTGCACGGTGCCGTTCAACCGGATGGACGAGATGTCGATCTCGCTTGCGGCGAAGGGCGCGGCAGGCTCGAGGAATCCTTCCACCCAGCGGCGCTCGGAAACCAAGTTGAGGCTCCGGGGCTTCAAGCGGAACACGATCGCGATCGGCGGCTCCTGAGTACGGAACACGGACAGGGTGTTCGACAATCTGTTCGTCACCGCCAGGTCCGACCGACCATCGGCGTCGAGGTCTGCGGCTGCGAGCGAGTACGGGAACTCTTCAGTATTGAATTCCATCCCGGCATCGAAAGTGCCTCCAGCGTTCTGGAGTATCACGGAGATCGTGTTCGAGCCGGAATTCGCCGTTGCCAGGTCGAGCCTTCCATCCGCGTTGAAGTCCGCGATCGCCACCGAAGCAGGGCTGAGTCCGGTCCCGATGTCGAACGTGGGCGTCAAGCTGCCGTCCCCATTGCCGAGCAGGACCGAGACCTCGTCGAAGCCGCCACCTGCCACAACCAGGTCCGGCCGGCCGTCGCCATTGAGGTCCCCGATGGCAACGGATGATGGGTTCCTCGTTGGGAACTGGACATCCTTTCTGGCCGCGAACGAGCCGTCCCCGTTGCCGAGCATCACCGAGAGTGGCAGCCCGAAGTCGTTCACGGTCGTCACATCCGGTCGACCGTCCGCATTGAGGTCGGCGCTCGCCAGCGCGCGAGGACTGATTCCCGTCCGGAAGTCCACCTTGTCAGCGAACGCGCCGCCTCCGCTCGAGCGCAGGACGGAGACCGTGTTCGAAGCGAAGTTCGCAACCACCAGGTCCGGTCGTCCGTCGGCGTTCAAGTCAACGATGGCCAGCGAGCAGGGATTGATCCCGGTGCCGAAGTCCGTCTTGGTCACAAACGTGCCGTCGCCGTTCCCGAGCAGCACGGAGATCGTGTTCGAGACGGCGTTCGCCACAGCCAGGTCCGGCCGACCGTCTCCATTGAGATCCGCGATCCCCAGTGCGCAAGGAGCTTGCCCCGTGCCGAAGTCGGCCTTGCCTGAAAAGCTGCCGGCCGCATTCCCGAGCAGGACCGAGACGGTGTTCGAGCCAAAGTTCGCGACCACCAAGTCCGGGCGCCCGTCCGCATTGAGATCCGCGATCGCCGTCGCGGAGGGACTACTGCCCATGCCGATTGACAGAGGCGGGGTGAAGAGCGGTTCTGCGTGCACGGATGCCGTGATCGCGATGATAAGCAGCGAAGTGCCGAGCATGGCACACGAGTTCGAAGAAACCCCGAAGGGGTTGCGGGTAGCTGCATTCCAGCTCGACATCGGACGGCCTCCTCTCCAGTCGCGTCAAGGACGAAGCGCGAGCAGGGTTACGATCCGCTCCGAGTCCCCTCAAAGAGATGCGTCGTCAGGCCCTATCCCATGTGACCGCGATCTCGAGGCTGTGGTTGGAGAGCTGCGCAACCATCTCAACGGTCGTCTGATGGCGGAGCAGTACCCAGGATGCCGTTTCGCTCGTCCTGCGCCGCGCCGGGATTGCCTCGGGTTCACCGCGGTGCTCTACTCCGCGGTCCAATCGGGTCCGCTCGGTCCGTCCCCGGACCGGCGCGTCCTCCAACCCCGCCGCTTTCCTCGCGGAGGCTCCCATGCTGTCCCGGCCATCTTTTCTCGTCCGTAGCGGTCTACTTGCCGCCCTGCTCGCAGCATGTCTCGTCGCGGTAAGCTGCGGCACACGATCCACCACGCCTGCCGCGCGATCCGGTGACACCAGGGCTGCGCACTCGGCTGCGTTCCTGAGCCGCGAGCTGAGCGTCGCCATCGCCGCCCAGGAGTCTGTCTCGCCGGTCCTGCTCGCGCGCGCCGATGTCGTCTGCACCGGAGCGGCGCTCGACGCCTCGGGCAGGGCTCGGGTGGTCGTCCTGCTTGGTGTCGCCGGCGGCGCGGCGTTGCCCACCTCGGTCGATGGCGTTCCGGTCGTCGGCTCGGTCGTCGGCGCGCTGCGGCCCTGGTCGCTGACCGGGAGCTATCGCCCGGTTCCCATCGGCGTCTCGGTCGGGAATACGAACGAGTGCCTCCCGGGCAGCATCGGCTGCGTGCTCCAGCGTGGGGCCAGGATGTTCCTGCTCAGCGCCAATCACGTGCTCGCGCGCCAGAATCAGGCCGCCATCGGCGAGAATATCGTGCAGCCGAGTTTGCCCAACCTGGATCCCGCGTGTGCGCCTGCTCCGCCCTCGGCCGTGGTGGCCAAGCTCTCGGACTTCGAGCCGGTCGTCTACGACGGCAAGACGCCGAATCTCATGGATGCCGCGATCGCCGAGGTGTCGCTGGCGCCGAACCAGCTGAGCTGCGCCACGCCGGCGGGCTACTACGGATTCCCCAGCAGCACCCTGGCCTCGGCCGCGGTCGGAATGCCGGTCATGAAGCTCGGGCGCACAACCGAGCTGACCCGGGCGCAGGTCAAGGCCATCAACGTCAAGGTCAAGATCACGTTCCCGAGCGGTACGGCGTTGTTCGTCAACCAGGTCCTCACCACGCAGGGCTTCGGCGCGTTCGGCGATTCCGGCTCGCTCGTCGTGACGGCCGACGGCACGAACCGACCGGTCGGCATCGTCATCGGAGGGGGATCGAACGGCTCGGCGATCGTGAGCCCGATCGGCCCCATCCTGTCGCGATTCTCGGCCACGGTCTGCTCGCATTGAAGGCCGTGATCACGCCCCGGCAGGGACGACGCCCGCGGGCCAGGGCCCCGGTCGGGTTCGACCGGTGCCGCCTGTAACCAGCCCTCGTACCGACTGGCGGGGCTGGCTGTCCCCAGGTCCGCGATTGCTATAAGGTGGCCCGCCGCCTGCGATGGTCGTCCGTCCGCCCTCGCTCGTCGCGGAATCCGCGGGACGTGGCTTGAATCCTCGGATCTCCCAGCGGACATTCGGCATCTCACGGGATCACTGCCAACCCAGACCGCCCATCCCGGTGTGCGCCCCCGGCGCCTGCCCCAGGAGTTCCCCGTCGTGAACAAGCGCATGATCCAGATGCTGGCGATCGTGATCCTCGTGATCGCCACGCTCGGCTTCGTCAAGTACCAGCAGATCTCGGCGGCCATGGCCGGCGGTAAGTCGTTCGCGATGCCGCCGGAAGCCGTCACCACCGTCATCGCGGCTCGCAGCGAATGGGCCACCACGCTCGATGCCGTGGGCAGCGTCGCGCCCGTGCAGGGCGTCACGCTGAGCGCCGATCTGCCCGGCGTGGTCGATGGCATCGGCTTCGTGTCGGGCACGCACGTCGACAAGGACCAAGTGCTTCTGACGCTCGACAGCCGGCAGGAGCGCGCGCAGCTCGCCTCGTCCGAGGCCGGGCTCGAGCTTGCGCGGCTGAGTCTGGACCGCTCGAAGAAGCTGCTGGCGCAGAATGCTATCGCGCAGTCCGAGTTCGACCTGACCTCGGCGCAGTATAAGCAGGCCGAGGCGAGAGCGCAGGAGATGCAGG
>JAYVCN010000376.1:0-10786 GCA_043749875.1 Candidatus Eiseniibacteriota bacterium
TGCCCGTCGGCTTTCGCCTGACCCAGCGCCACACGACCCTCCGCCTTCACACCGCGCATCACCGAGCCGAGCTCGAAGCCAATTCCGGCCGCGATCTGCCCCCAGCCCATGCCGTCCTGGTGCATCTCGACGAGTTGGGCGACCGTCACGTCGGTCTTCGCGTTCATGCTGAGCGTGTGAGCGATCATGAGATTGCCCCACGAGGCGTTCAGCTGACCCTGCTCCCCCTCAATCGCCTGCGCCGTGGTCCCGAACTCGGCCGCCAGGTGACCGGCCACCACCTCGCCGCCCTTCTCGGCGTTATCGTCGACGCTCTTCGCAACGGCCTCCAGCTGGGCGTCAGCCTTTGCACGCGCGCCGGTCGAGACCTTCGCGGCCTGCGTCTCAAGTCTGTTCTTCGCGCGCTCCAGGTCGGCGGTCGCGCTGGCTTGAGTTGCTACGTCTGCAGTGGCGCTACCCTGCAGGTTCCGCGTCGCTGTCTGTGCGGTGGCGGTGCCACCGACCTGACCACTCGTGGAGCCTGACTGCGCCAGCGCGACTGAGGTACTCAAGAGACCGGTGAGAAACAGGACCGCTATCTGACGGCTGCGATTCATGAGACTCTCCTTTCGGTTGCTTGTGCTCGCTGCACACGGGGAGCGCTTACGGTTGCGGCCGGTCGGGGAACAGCGTCGGATCCGGAAAGCGTTCAGGGAAACATCACCCGCACTCCGACAAGTGCCAGGGGATGGGTGAGCGGGGTCGGCTTCGGGGCGCTCGACGGCGGACCGCCGAGGAGCTGATCGAGCGGCCCTCGCGAGGGCACGAAGCCGGTCGCCGCTCCACCGCGCGCCAGGCCCAGCTCGCCGCCGAGCTCGAACTGGTGCACGACGGCCCAGCGCAGGCCCACCGAAGCCTGGGTCGAGTGTTGATCGCCCTGTGCCGTGGCTTGCGAGGCGCTCACCTGCGCGCTCAAGTTCGCGAGTAGAGGCGTCTCCAGTTCGCCGCTGACGCCGTTGGACTTGCCGTCGGCGTTGTCCGAGTAGTGCATGTAGTAGAGGCCGAGGCTCTGCCCGCCCGGCAGGTTCAGCTGCGGACCGGCCTTCAGGCGCGACGCGCCGAACGATCCGTCGCCCACGTACCGCGTGCCCCACGCGCGCAGACTCGCCAGGGTCGCAAGCCGCACCCCGAAGCCCGCCAGATAGGCGTTGCCCGTGCCGACGATGGTGTCGTCGTAGCGGATGCCGGCGAGGGATGCGCTACAGGCGGGACCGAGTCCCGCGCTGACAACGGCGAGCGCACTTCGCGTGATCTGGTGGTCCGGTCCGCTGTAGTAGTCGAATCCGCCGCCGCCCTGGAGCGGGGCCGCAACGGTGACCGAGGAGACCAGCGGAAGGAAGCACGCGGCAAACAGGATGTGCCAGGCTCCGAGTACAGGCGTCCACGACGAGGCGCGGTCCAGGAGCGCCGGATGCGCACGGCATGACTCGCCGCCCAGCTTGGGGCGCCCAAGGTGTGGAACGGTCGGTCGGATTGCACTATGCGAACGAGTGCGCTTCACGCAGGGTCTCCTTCGCGTGCCATGCGACAAGCTGATTCGATCGCTGAGGCGCCAGGGTAGGAGATGTCAGGCTGCGAATTCCGTCGGCCCGGCTGCCCGGGACATGGGGCGAATCGGTATCAAGGATCGTGCCGCTCGCTTCCGGCGCGCCGGGCCTAACGAAGCTTGAGGGTGCTGGCGGCCTGGCCATTCAAGCAGCAATCCCTCCCAGTGCGGATTGCCCGGAACCTGAGCTGTGCGAGCCACTCCGGTGCCACGCAGGCAGCCCTCTCGTACGAACAGCGCCGGCGCCGCGCGCGTTCATGCCTTGACGAGCACTGCCGCGTGGGTAAGGCATGCGCAGGCGAACAATAGTTTCACCAGGGCAACGCGATGTTCCCTGCAGTGCAACCTGCACGATGTGGTGCCAAAATTCGCCAAGCTCGAGGTCCTTATCGATACTGACACACGAATATCTCTTGGTAGAGGACCGAGCTGCTTAATACAATTGTCAACTGTGATCGACGTCCGGTGGACGTGGTTGCCCGGTCTCCCCCGCGCAGCCAGGTGCCCGAACCCGGGGACTGCCTCCCCGCTCACTGCCCAAATCGAAATGCTGCACGGACACGCCTTCCTCTCTCTCCAAGGCCCTCCCATGCTCGCCATGTGTTCCCCTGCTCGTCGCTTTGCGTGCATTTTGCCTGCCCTCCTGTCGCTGCTCGCAGCTTCAAGCGCAACGGCGCAGGTTCAAAACCCGCCGCTCGCTCCCGTTCTCATCAACGTATTTCCGTCGCGCGACTTCGTCTCCGCCCAAGGCTATTCGGATCTGGATCGAGTGACCGTAAGCGTCATCCACCCGGACGGCACGATTCGCAGCACGGATCCGACTCAGCCGGTGGTGCCTTCGGGCGGCATCGTCGAAGTGAATCACCCGGGCGGGGCGTGCTGGTTCGGTACCACGCCCGACATCCGCGCCGGCGACGTGGTCCGGATCGACGTCCTCTCCGGACCGGGCTCCGGCCGTTCGGACGCGACCACGGTCGCCAACATCCGCTGCAAACGCCCGGTGCAGATCTCCGCCCATACGATCCAGGTGCAGGGCACCGCCCAGGACGCACTCGGCAATCCGCTCCCACTCGCTGGCCTGGAGGCGCGGCTCTTGAGTCCCGGGGACCTGTTCGACCTGAACGGGCGCCGCACCCTGCGGGCGCCGGGCGACGGGTTCATCGCCTACGATGCAGCGGGCGACATCCACTGGACCGCCACGTTCGTGAACCTGTCCCAGGCCGACATGGACCGCGCGCTGGCGGCCGACTCGCGCATCATCCAGTTCATCGGCATCACCGCCTCGACCGTGTTCGAGAACGGGGCCGCCGCCACGCCGGGCCCCACGCCAGGCTGCCTCGCGCCGCTCGAGATCCTGCCGCCCCTGCCCGGAAGTGAACTCGTCCCCCCGACGATTCCGGGCAGCTTCGCGGCGACCGTGAGCAACTTCAATCGCGTCACGCTGACCTGGCAGCCGAGCAGCGACAACATCGGGGTCACCAGCTATGGCGTCTATCGTGACGGCATCGTGGTGGCCAACGTGCAGGACCCCTCGGGCAGCGCGCCAGCGCCGACCGGATTTGTCGACAACAGCGTGCCGGCCGGTTCCCATGTGTACACGGTCGACGCCGCGGACGAGGTCGGCAACCGCTCGCCGCTCACGGCTGGAATCACCGTGACCACGGTCGCGCAGCCCGACGCGAACACCCCGGCCCACGAGCCGCCGGTGCTACCCGTGAGCCTGATCGCGTTCCCATCGCGCGACTTCGTCTCCAATAGCGGGTTCCTGCCGGATGACCACGTGGACGTGCTCATCATCCGCGATGGCAAGGTCATCAGCAGTTCGCTCAATAACACACCCGTGGGCGACATCGTCGAGGTGAACCATCCCGGCGGCTCCTGCTGGCAGGGCGCCACCCCCGACCTTCGCTACGGCGACATCCTTCGCACGATCGCGCGCCGCGGTGATGGCAGCATCCGCACCGCCGACCAGACGCACGTGGCGGGCGTGACCTGTCTGCGCGCGGTGAAGATCCGTGACGACAATCCTGCGACCACTGCGAACGAGGGCATCATCGAGGTCCACGGGACCGCGATGGGCCAGAACGGCGAGCGGATGCCGCTCGCGGCCCTGGAACAGCGAATCGTCATTCCCGGCGACCGCTTCGACCTCAATGGCCGCCGCACGATACGCGCGGGGGGCGGCCAGGACGGCACGCTGGAGTACGACGCGCTCGGAAATCCACTCGGCATCAGTTGGACGGCACGCTACGTCGGCCTGAACGGCAACGACGTGGCGCGCGCGTTGGGCGGCGAGTCACGCGTGCTTTGGCTGGGGCAGAACCCCGGGCTGCTGCAAGAAGCGACGATCTACGAGAACAGCGACGCCAACGTGCCGGGGCCCAGTCTTGGATGCCTGCTGCCCCTCGAGACTATCGATACGGTCGCGCCCACAGCTCCAACGTTCTTCACCGACGTGCCCGAGGGCTTGAATGGCCGCAGGCTGTCGTGGTCGGCGTCCAAGGATGATTGGTCGGTCGCGCATTACCGTGTCTTCCGCGACGGCCAACCCATTGCCAACGTCCCGGCGTCCGTGCTCACCTACCTCGACAATCCCCCTGCGGGCTCGCACGACTACCGCGTGCTGGCCTACGACCACGCCTCGGCGCGTGGGCCGGGAGCCACGGGCGCTCAGCAGGTGCGCAACGGCTTCGGCACGCTTTACGGCAACGCCTCACCGCCCTCGACGCTCGACGGCCCGCCGCCGCCTGACGTCATCGCTCCCAGCGTTCCCGCCGATCTGGCCGCGGACGTGAACGGTCAGGACGTGTCGCTGCACTGGTCGGCGAGCACCGACAACGTCGGGGTCGCGAGCTACAGGGTCTACCGCGAGGGCGCGAATATCGCGGACGTCGTGAGCCCGGCAACGTCGTACCTCGACGCCGATCGTCCGAGCGGTGACCATCACTACCGCGTCGACGCGGTGGACGCAGCCGACAATCGCTCGGCGCGGTCGGCCGAGGTGACGGCGCACGTCGCTCCGCCCGCAGACCTGTTGGCCCCGACGGTGCCGCCCGCGGTGACCGCCGCGGTGAGCCCCGACGCATTCGGTCGCGACGTGGTCGTGACCTGGGGCAGCTCGACCGACAATGTGGGCGTGGCCGGCTACAGCCTGTATCGCGACGGCATGAAGCGCGCGGACCTGAGCGCGACGACGCACAGCTACGCGGACAGCGGACTGGCCCTCGGCACCGACGTGTACACCGTGGACGCGTTCGACGGCGCCGGCAATCGTTCGGCTCAGTCGGCGGGCGACACGGTCGTGATCGTTCCAGACCTGCGCACGTACGTGGTCACCGCCTCGGCCGGACCGAACGGGTCGGTCGACCCGGCGGGCGACACGACTGTCGGGCGTGGCGCGGATCTGGCGATCACGATCATCCCAGCCAATCACTACCACGTCGCCGACGTGCTCGCGGACAGCGTGTCGGTGGGCGCGGTGAAGAGCTACACGTTCTCGAGCGTGACGAGGAACCACACCCTCGCGGCCAGGTTCGCGATCGATACGTACGCGATCACCGCCTCCGCCGGCCCGAACGGGTCGGTCCAGCCGGCGGGCGTGACCGACGTCCCGCATGACGCGGAGCTGACGGTCAGCATCATCCCGGCCGAGCACTACCATGTGGCCGACGTGCGGGTGGACAGCGTCTCGGTTGGTGCGGTGACGAGTTTCACGTTCTCGCACGTCAGGGAATCGCACACGATCGCCGCGACCTTCGCCATCAACACCCATGCGCTTGCACTCCAGACCGTCGGCAACGGCGCGGTCTCGCGCAATCCGGAGCTTGCGGCCTACGACGAGATGTCCACCGTGGTGCTGACAGCCCACCCGGCGGCCGGGTGGAGGTTCGTGGGCTGGAGCGGCGACGCGTCGGGCGACTCGAGCTCGGTGGTGGTCGGCGTGACTGCGGGCAGGTCCATCACGGCGACCTTTGGTGACGCCGAGTTGCCGCTCGTGAACCTGGTCGCCCCCAATGGTGGCGGAGTGCTCTCGGCAGGTTCCGTCGAGACGATCGGTTGGACGGCGACGGACAACCTCGCGGTGACGAACATCCTGCTCGAGCTCTCGACCGACAGCGGCTCGAACTGGCTCACGATCGGTGACGGGCTCGGCAACAGCGGCAGCTTCGCGTGGACGGTGCCCAGCTTGCCGGGCACGAGGGCGCGCGTGCGTGTGACGGCTCGCGACGCGGCCGGCAACTCCGTCTCGGATGCGAGCGACACCGATTTCGAGATCCAGAGCACCAACGTGCTCACCCGGATCTTCGCGATGCGCGCGGACTCGTCGAACGGCACCGGCTGTTACCCGATTCCGGGGGCCCAGGGTCCGTGGCGGGATCTGGGCGGCCGCTACGACGCCGAACTGACGAACTTCTACGGCACGAGAGCGAGCGGCTGGAACGGCGACGCCACCGCTGCTGACCCGGAACGGCTCGAGTTCACGGGGTCGGAGACCGCCGCGATCGCCGCCGGCAGTGTGGCCGAGCTGCAGTCGGTCGCGCCGGTCACCGCCGAGGTGTGGTTCCGCACGAGCCACGACCGGCCGGCGGCCGCCAAGGTCGAGTGTCTGCTGGAATGGCTGCAGACCGGCAAACGCGGCATGTCGATCGCGCTCACAGGCGGCAAGCTCGTGGTCGGCCTGGGTGTCTGGGTACCGACGGGCGCCGTGCAGCCGGACAACTGGTACCACGTCGCAGTGGCGAAAGACTCGGCACAGGTGCGGGTCTATCTCAACGGCGCGCGAGTGTACACCGGCGACAATCCCTGGAACGGCGTCCAGCAGACGCCGATCGGCATCGGCGCCTCGGTGCGCGGTCTCCTGCAGGAACGCACAGATGATCCGAAGAGTGCCCCGCGGACGTTCAACGCCAGTGCGAACAAGTTCACGGACTTCTTCACGGGAGCGATCGCGCACGTGCGCGTGTGGCAGGGTGCGATGAACGATGCACAGGCGCTGGGTCGGTTCGCCGCGGACCGGGCGCTCTATCCGCCCTCGGCAGCGCTGCCGGCCCCGGTGCGGGTCGTGTCGCTGGATGCGGCTCGTGCGAACGGTATCGACGCGTA
Source organism: Candidatus Eiseniibacteriota bacterium (assembly GCA_043749875.1). GTDB lineage: Bacteria > Eisenbacteria > RBG-16-71-46 > RBG-16-71-46 > RBG-16-71-46 > JAIOPA01. The sequence goes on from JAYVCN010000376.1 coordinate 6,689, forward strand.
CAACACCTCGAACATCACCTCGCCTTGGGTCGACCTGATCGCGCCCGCGACCAACGCGAATCTCAACGCCTTCAACGGCACGTCCCGAAGCGGCTGGCAGGGGAACGTCGTTGCGGGCTCACCCTCTCGGTTGGCGTTCGACGGCATCGACGACGTCGTCTCGATCCCGGGCGCCGCGGTCACGGAACTGCTCCGGGCGCACGCACTATCGGCGGAGTTGTGGTTCCAGACGCCGTTGACGCTGATTGGCTATGGCATGGATCACCACTACCTGATGCAGTGGCTGGCGGGCATCGGCAGCCCCTGCGGCATGTCGTTGGCGATCCGCAACGGCACGCTGCTACTCGACCCGGCCAACACCGGCGGGCAGGAGCTCGCGAAACTGCTGCCGGGCACCTGGTACCACGTGATCGTCGCCAAGATGCCGGGTGAGACCCGCGCCTACCTGAACGGCGCTCGCATCTTCACCGGCGGCTCGGTCCTCTACGGCGCACCCTACACGGCCGTGGCGATCGGCGCGTCGACGTCGGGCGGCAACGGCGTCTTCAAGGACTTCTTCAAGGGCTCGGTCAGCCAGGTGAACCTGTGGCGGGGTGCCGTGGACGACTCGATCGCGCAGTCCGCCTACATTGGCGCAGCCCCGGCCTACATTTCCAGACCGGCGGCGGATCCGGCCGTATTGTCAGGAAACTCGATGCCGGTGTCGTTGGCGCTGGCTGGCCCGCGGTCGAACCCCGTTCAGGGCCCAATGGACATCCACTTCTCCTTGCCCAGCTCCGCCGCGGCACAAATGGAGATGTTGGACGTCACCGGTCGCCTCGTCCGCTCAGTCGAGGTCGGCGCGTTCGGCCCCGGACACCACACCGTGACGCTGGGAGCGACTCGCGACATTCCGGCCGGAATGTACTGGGTGCGGCTCCGCCAGAACGGCCGGACGCTCACGACGAGGGCGGCCGTCATTCACTGACATCAACGTGGAAGACTTCCCACACGGCGTGTGTGACGGTGACCCCCGAGATCGAAGCCGAGATTCCAATTGGGGTCCCCGCGAACGTGGTCGAGAATCACTCAGTCGTATGGGATCAGCCCACCAAGCATAGAAACCGGGACTGGAGGGGAGGAGAACTTCGCCGAGCGGCTCCGGCTCGATTCTGACGTGCGCACTCGATATCGCGTCGGCGACCGCGGCCGGGCTTGGCTTTCCCAAGTTCTCAGCCACCAGGGGATAGTTCTCCTTCCCCTTCGTGTGTGACCACCTTGTGACCGCATCCGTGCCCCAAGCTGTCCGGGTCTGCCCGCTCAGGTCACTCTGCACATCGGTTCGCGGTCGTCGGCAACTGAATGGCCCTGCGGGGAATGCATTGGCGGACGCGGGGCTCGGCTCGCAGGCTCACATTGAACCACTTCGGGCGATATCAGTTTTCGAGACTGCCCGATTCAGCCGCTCTCGCACCTCTCCGCCGGCGTTTCTAACATCATGCGCGGCAACGCGCAAGCGCGAGGTTGGTGATGACTTTCCGTGCGTCGTGCGGTTCAGTGGACCGCGCCGCTGTCCGTCGTCCCAGGGAATTGCGACGTGTGCTGTGATCACGCTCGCACCCGACACCGGCTTGCAAGCAGTGCCGGATTTTCGGGTTCCGCGGTAGTCGATGGGTGGCCGTCGGCTCGACGGGAAGAGTTCAGCCTTTCCACGCGGAAGAACCGGGCACCCATCTCCCGCCGGTATGCCTCGGACCGCAAGGGGCCGGGCAGCACTTCCGGCCTCGTTTCCCCTCGTCACAAGGAGACATGTGTAGGCGCCCCCCCGTGTACGAAGAAGGAGCTTGTAAACCGCTTCCCGGCGGCGGACTCTTGACGCGTCATGGACATCTCGACGACCCGGAGGGCGAAGGCGCTGCCAACCTACCCCGGCGCGTTGCTCGTTGGTCAGCGACTCGCCCACTATCGGATTCTTGAGAAGATCGGTGCCGGTGGCATGGGTGAGGTATACCGTGCCCACGATGACAAGCTTGGCCGCGAGGTAGCCATCAAGGTTCTTCTTGCCCTCAGCGACCCCGAGGCCCGCAAGCGGCTGTGGCGCGAGGCCCGGGCGGCGGCCAGCCTCAATCATCCCAATGTGTGCCAACTCTACGAAATCGACGAAGAGAACGGCGTGCTATTCCTGGCCATGGAACTGCTCGATGGAGAATCGCTTGCCGAGAGGCTTGTCCGGGGTCCGCTACCGCGCATCGAAGCGATTCAGGTCACGTTGGCGATCCTGTCCGCGCTCGAGGCGCTGCATCGCCGGGGCCTCGTGCATCGCGATCTCAAACCATCGAACGTGTCCCTCACTCTTCACGGCGTGAAGCTCCTCGATTTTGGGCTGGCGCGGCCGACTCCCGCCGGCAATGGCGCCACCGAGTCCGCTCTCACGCTTCCGGGCACCATCATTGGCACGCCCACCTACATGGCGCCCGAACAAGTGCTGGGGCAGGCCGTCGACGCCCGTGCCGATTTGTTTGCCGCTGGCAGCCTGCTCTTCGAGATGCTTTGCGGGAAGCCGCCGTTCGCGGGGGACTCAGTCCTGCAGGTCCTTCACGCGATCATCTCCGAGCAGCCGCTTTCGCTGGGCGGATCACCCGCAATTCTCGCGGCCGATCGTGTGATTCACCGCGCGTTGTCGAGGCACCCGGAGGATCGCTACCAGACGGCCGATGCGATGGCGCAGGACCTCCGCGAGGCGCTGCTGGTGGCCGACACCGGCGTCGCGCCGACCGCTCGCCCGATGACACGCCTCATCGTCCTGCCGTTCCGGGTTCTGCGCTCCGACCCGGAGACCGACTTTCTTGCCTTCAGCTTGCCCGATGCCATCACCAGCTCTCTCTCCGGGCTCGACTCGCTGATCGTCCGATCCAGCATAGTCGCGTCGCGATTCGCCGGTGAGACCCCAGACCTGAAAACGATCGCCGGCGAAGCCGGCGTCGACATCGTGTTGACGGGCACGCTTCTGCGCGCCGGCACACAGATTCGTGTGAGCACGCAGCTTGTCGAAGCCCCGGATGGCACGCTCGTCTGGTCGCAGAACTCGCAACTGCCACTCGGCGACCTCTTCAAACTCCAGGACGACCTCACCTCTCGCATCGTCGAGTCGCTCTCTCTGCCGCTGACGACGCGCGAGCACCGGATACTGAAGCATGACGTGCCTGCGAGCGCGAAAGCGTATGAGTTCTATCTGCGAGCGAACCAGTTGGCGACGAATCCCCGCGCGTGGTCACTCGCCCGCGATCTCTACTTGGAGTGCCTGCAGGAAGACCCGCGGTACGCGCCTGCCTGGGCGCGGCTTGGTCGGATTTACCGCGTTCTCGCCAAGTTCGTCGACACGAATCCCGAAGACAACCTGAAGCGCTCGGAAGCGGCATTTATGCGCGCGCTCGAGCTCAACCCTGACCTCTCGATGGCACACAACTTCTATACGTTTCTCGAGATCGATTTTGGCAGGGCCCAGGACGCAATGACCCGCCTGCTCGATCGGGCGCAGGCGCGGACCACCGATCCAGACCTGTTCGCGGGGTTGGTGCACGCCTGCCGGTATTGCGGTCTGCTCGACGCCTCACGCGCGGCCGAAGAGCGGGCACGTCGCCTCGACAAGCTGATTCGCACGAGCGTGGCGCAGACCTACTTCATGCTGGGCGACTATCAGCGGGTGCACGACCTGAGCGCCGACGAACCGTTTGGTTATCTCGACGGTCTCGCGCTTGCGATGCTCGGCCGCGACCAAGAGGCGATCGTGGGACTGCGGAAGGCCGAGGAGATGGGCGACGTCACCACGCGAAAGTACACGGAGTCGCTGCGGATGCTGTTGGAAGGGAATCGCGCCGAAGGACTTGCCGCGATGCGGACGATTCACGTGCCTGGCTTCCGCGATCCCGAGAGTTTTTACTATGTTGCCAGACAGTTCGCCTATTTCGGCGACCCCGCCGAGGCATTGGCCCTCCTCACACGCGCTGTCGACGAAGGCTTCTTCTGCGTCTGGGCGATGGCCAGGGATCCCTGGCTCGACACGCTCCGAGCCGATCCGGCATTCACGAAGATCCTGCGCCACGCCGAAACGCGCCATCG
>JAYVCN010000377.1:0-5053 GCA_043749875.1 Candidatus Eiseniibacteriota bacterium
CGGAGCAACGGGGCCCCGGCCGCGGGCCGAGACGTCCCAGATCAGCGCTCGATCACGACCTTTGTACCGACCGGGCAGGCGCACCAGAGCTCGTCGATGTCCTCGTTGGAAAGTGCGATGCAGCCCCACGTCCAGTCGCGGCCGGTTCCGCCGCCGTGGATGCCAACGGCACCGCCGAGCTTGGTGGACCAGTCGGGTTTCTGTCGCGCGGACTCGGCCCGCGCGATGCGTGCGGCCGTCGCGGCATCGATATGGCCCGACTTCCTCGCGGCTTCGGCGTCGGCAGTCTTCGGATACGACCGGCCCAGGAAGAGATGGAACTGCGACACATCGTTGCGGGAGCAGACAAAGTAGGTTCCCTCGGTTGTGCGCATGTCGCCCGACTCCGTCTTCGCCCCTTCGGGGTTGAGACCGAGCGCGACCGTGTACGTCCTGACCAACGTGCCGCCGTCATACAAGTCCAGCGCCCGGATGCTCTTCCGGATGTGGATCACAGGCAACGCGAGAGGGAAGTTCAGTTTCGCGCTTGACGCGGCCGCACGCAGTCGCGCCCTCGCGGCGAGCATCGCCTCGGTGCTGGTGGTTGCGCACGCGATGCGCGGTGAGCCGAGGGCAATCGTCGCGACCAGCGCTGCGGAGACGAGCATGACGAATGCGTTGCTCGAATCGGGCCGAATCATGGCGAACTCGCTCGGAAAAGGGACCGAACAGCGGCGATCGGCGCCGAGAGACGCACGCGTCACGGTGCGCCCTGGACGTGGACCCTGCAAGCCAGTCCGCCCCGGCGCTCTTGATCGCACCGCCATTGCCCATCCCCGTTCTGCGCTGTAGGTTCCAACGCATTCCCCGCGTCCGGATGGCGCGGGGGGGGCCCGGCTGCTCTCCATCGATAGGGACATCCCGCATGGCGCTCGCGCGCTTCCTGCAGATCTCCGACCTGCACCTGGGCCGCCCGTTCGCGTGGCTGCCCCCGGACAGGCGCGACCTCCGCCGGCGGGACCAGCATTCCGCGCTCGAGCAGGTCATCAAGCACGCCATCGAGCGCGACGTGCACGCCATCCTCGTCCCCGGCGACCTGTTCGACGGCGTGCCGGTCGATACCGGCTCGCTCACGTTCGCGGTGCGCGCATTCTCGGTCCCGGGCTGTCCTCCCGTCTTCATCGCGCCCGGGAACCACGACCCGGCCTCGACCGACAACGCAGCGTGGAACGCGCGCCTGCAGCAGGCGCGTGGCACCAACTGGCCGGCGCACGTGCACGTGTTCGACTCGCCGCGCTGGAGCGCGGTGCCGTTGAGCACCGTGCCCGGTGTGCGCGTGTGGGGCCGCGCGTTCCTCACCAGTTCCGGCACCATGGACCGGCCGCTGGCGAAGAGCGCGCTCGAGGGCGTGGTCACGCCCGAGCCGGGCATGCTCGACGTGGCGCTGTTCCACGGTTCGCGCGAAGGACGCTGTCCCCCGGCCCAGAAAATCACCGCGCCGTTCAGCGACGCCGAGGTGCTGGCCTCGCCGTTCGTGTACCACGCGGTCGGGCACTACCACATGCGCTCCGAGATCGAACAGCGACCCGGCAGCGGCACGCCCTCGCATGGCGTGCGCCTCGCGTACGCGGGCTCGCCCGTGGCGCTCGACTACACCGAGCCGGGCGAGCACGGCGCGCTCGAGGTGCTCATGCGCTTCACCGACCAGGAGTGCGTGGTCGGCGTGGAGTCGATCAAGCTCGATCGCCGGCGCGTGCTGCTGGCGCAGGCCGACGTGACCGGGTGCGCGAGCCCCGAACAGGTGGATCGTCGCATCCTGCACGCTTATGCCGCCGCCGGCGTGACCGAGACCGACTTCGTCAAGCTCACCGTGATCGGCCGGTTGATGCCGGGCGTGCGCTGGATGTCGCCCGGCCGCGAGGTGTTCGCGCGCGCGTTCAACGTGCGCTGGGACCGCGGCGCCGTGCGCCCGGACCATGACCTGGACCAGTTGCGAAAGAGCGAGGGCCGCACGACGGAAGAGCGCTTCGGGCTCGAGATGCTGCGCCAGATCGATGCCGAGACGGATCCCGACCAGCGCATAGCGCTGCAGCGCGCGCTCTATTACGGGCTCGACGCGTTCCGCGTGCGCGAGGTGCTGCCGCAGTGGGAAGAGGTGGCGGAATGAAGCTGCTGCGGCTGCGCGTGGATGGCTTCGGAGCGCTGCAGGGCGAGTGGACGTTCTCGCCCGACCGCGTCAACGTCGTGCTCGACGACAACGAACGCGGCAAATCGACACTGTTCGCCGCCATCACCGCGGCGCTCTACGGGCTCGACGCCGACCGCCGTTCGCACCGCGTGCTGACGCCGCTCGAACGCTGGCGGCCGTGGAATGGTGACGCGTTTCGCGTCGCGCTCGACGTGGAGTGCGTCGACGGCCTGTACACGATCTCGCGCGACTTCGACCGCGACGTGATCGCGGTGTTCGACAACAGCGGCAGCGAGGTGACGGCGCAGTTCCTCGAAGGCCGCGACCAGTATCCGGTGGGCAAGAAGCTGCTCGGGCTGGACCGCGAGGAGTTCGAGAAGTGCGCGCTGCTCATGCAGGGCGAACTCGACGAGGTGGTGCCAAGCGACGAGAAGGCGCGCCGCGCCTCGACGCTGAAGAGTCGGCTCGAGAATGCCGCCGACACGCACATCGGCGACACCAACGCGTCCGAGGCACTGCGTGTGCTCGAGGAATCGCTGCGCCGCTTCCACGCGCACGAACTCGACTTCACCGGCACCATCGACAACGCCATCGACCGGCTGATCGCCAAGCGCGAACTGATCGAGGTCGACATCCGCGAGCTGGACGCCACGCTCATCGTGGCGCAGGCGCCGTTGAACGACCTGCACCGGTTGGCGCAAGAGGAGCGAAGCCTGCAGGACGCGCTGCGCGAGCTCGAGAACGAGCGACGCGCGGGCATGGCAGTGGACGTGCGCCGCCAGCTCGAGGATCACGAGAAGGCGCTGGCCGAGGTGGCGCGGCTCGAGGCGGAGGCCGGCACGCTCACGGCCTCGGCGAATCTGCCGCCCAACGCCGAGGGCGAACTGCGCGAGACCATCGCGCGGTACGAAGAAGCCATCCGCGGCATCGAGGGGCTGGAGGCGCGGCGCCGCGACGAGCTGGCGCGCGAGCGTGACGCCATCGCGCGCGAGCGCCAGGAATTGGCCGCCTACGACGCGTTCACGCCCGAGGCCGCCGACCGCTGCGTCGCGCAAGCCTCGGAGCTGCGGCACCTGCTCATGCAGGACGCGCTGCTCCGGCATCAGGTGTTCGAGCTGCGCGACGTGCTTGCGGGCAAGGGTCACGAGCCGGAGAAAATCCAGTTCCTGCAGCAGCGCTTCGGCAGCCTGCCGCCCGAGAGCGTGCGGCTGCTGCGCCGGCAGGCCGAGCTGAATCTTCAGTTCCAGAACGAGTCGGCGGCGCTCGAGCACGGGCGCTCGGCCGCGACTGAGACCTTGCGCGACGTGGATGCGACACGGAAGGCCAAGCGCACGCCGGGCTGGGTGCTGGTGGGACTGGGCGCCGCGGCGGTGCTGTCGAGCGGTGTGGTGCTGCTGCTCGCCGTCGCGCCGTCGCTCTCGCTCGGGCTGCTCGGCGCGGGCGCCGCGGTGGCGGGCATGGGTGGTCTGTTGCTGATCGTGGGCGCACGCGCACGTCGCGAGGACCGCAACGACGCCATGGCGCGGCTCGCCGATTCGCAGACGCGCATCAACGCGCTCCACCGCCGCCGGGCCGAGAACGAATCCGGGCTCGGCGACCTGGCGCGCATGATGGGCTATCGCGACAGCGTTGACCTGTTGCGCCAGTTCGGCGAGTACGCGCGGCTGCTGGAGGACTCGGGGCCGCTGCTGCGCGTGCAGGAGCAACTCGAGGCGGCCGAGGGGCGCCGCCGTTCGCTGCTCGATCAGGTCCAGCCGCTACTGAAGATCTCCGGCGGGACCACGGTCACACCCGAGTTGCTCGACAAGGTCGCCTACGAATCGCGCCGCTCGCTGAACGCGCGCCAGCGGCTCGCGGACCTCGAGCGCGGCTTCGGCTGGGTGGAGGAGGAGAAGAAGGCGCTCGAAGCCGCCGCGAACTCGATGAAGGAGCGCGCACTGCGTCTGCTGCAGGCCGCCGGCGTGGCGTACGAACCGGCGCGCGGCTGGGCGTACCACGTGAACGAGTTGAAGAAGCGCATGGAGGGTCGCGTGCGCTACGGCATGGTGGTCGAGGAGTTGATCCCCGCGGCCCGCCGACGGCTGCACCCGGACCATGAGGTTGCCCAGCGCCGCCGCCAGCTCGAGATGCTCCTGTCCGGCGGCGAGCTGCCCGCGAACGCGCGCTCGTCGACCGACATCGAGATGGAGGTGAAGGCAACGCGCAGCAACCTCGAGGAGACGCAGCGCCGCCGCACCGACGTGCGCATCGCGGTCGAGGACGTGTGGCGCAAGCATGCGCAACGCCGCCCCGACCTGGGCCACGAGCAGGAGCGGCTCGGGCGCGCCATCGAGCGCGCCAAGAAGTTCAAACTGTCGGTGGAGATCGCGCGCGACACCATCCAGCGCGTGGCCATGGACACGCACCGCAAGTGGGCCGACTTCCTGAACGACCGCGTCGCCACGATCCTGAGCTCGTTCGGCTCTTCCGTGGAGGGCCTGCGCTTCGGCGAGGATCTCGACTTCTCCGTGCAGCTGGACGGCGGGCCGCTGGTGTCGCGCGGGAAGGCCCACGCGCAGCTGTCGGCCGGTGCACGCGACCAGCTCTACCTCGCCGTGCGCCTGGCGATCAGCGAGTTCCTGTCACGCGGAACCGAGGCGCTACCCCTGTTGCTCGACGACGTGTTCGCCACCAGCGACGACCAGCGCCTGCGCGCCGGCATGCGCGCGCTGATCGAGAGCTTCGGCGCCGGGCACCAGCTCATGCTCACCACCTGCCACCGGAGCCGCATGCACGACCTGCAGCGGCACGATCCCGAGCTCTACCGCGACCGCGTGCACTGGGTGGACCTGGGGCTCGGGACGGGCGTGGGCGGAAGGTAGGTCCGCGCTCGCGAGCGCCGGGCGG
>JAYVCN010000378.1:0-2579 GCA_043749875.1 Candidatus Eiseniibacteriota bacterium
ATCCGCGGTGTGAAGGGCGAGCGCACCGTGAGGGCTAGCGAATTCTTCCTCGGTCCGCTGACCACCGCGATACGCGCCGACGAACTGCTGATCGCGGTCGAGATTCCCGACTGGCCAGTGGGAACAGGCATGGCATTCTGTGAGTTCAGCAGGCGCCAGGGTGACTTCGCCCTGTCGGGCGCCGCCGCCCTGGTTGCCCTGGACGTCAATGGCAATGTCGCACGTTGCGGGCTCGCGCTGATCGCTGTCGGCGGTCAGCCGTTCGACGGAAACGTGATCGTCACGGACCTCCTGAAGGGCGAAAAGCCCGCCGAAGCGCTTTGGCGCGCGGTGGCAGAGCGCGTCGGACAAGCGGTCGAACCCAACACTGACATCCACGCGCCGGCGGACTATCGCCGGCACCTCGCCAAAGTCATGACGGCGAAGGCGCTGGCCATTGCGGTCCGGCGCACCGCGACCAAGTAGTAGGAGGATGAATGGACACTGAGCGCACGATCACGGTCACCGTCAACGGCACCTCGTATACGAGGAGCGTCCCGGTCAGGCAATTGCTCTCGGAATTCATCCGCGACGGTCTCGGACTTACCGGCACCCATGTCGGGTGCGAGCACGGCGTGTGCGGCAGTTGCACCGTGGTGCTCGACGGACAGACGGTGCGCTCCTGCCTGATGCTCGCGGCCCAGGCGAACGGGGCGGCTATCAAGACGGTCGAGGGCGTTGCACGAGGCGAAGCCCTGCACCCGATACAGGAGGCATTCTGGCAGGAGCACGGCCTGCAGTGCGGTTTCTGCACCTCGGGCATGCTGCTGACGGTGGAAGAGTTCCTGTCGACGAAGAAGAACCCGACCGAGGACGAGATCCGCCACGCGATATCCGGCAACCTCTGCCGCTGCACCGGATACCACAACATCGTCAAGGCAGTGCAAGCCGCCGACCGGCTCTGGGAGCGCTGACATGGGCGCCAACATGATGGGCGCCCGGGTGCGGCGCATCGAAGATCCTCGGCATCTGCGCGGCGTCGCGAATTTCGTCGACGACATCAAACTGCCCGGGATCCTGCACGCCGCCATGCTGCGCAGCCCGCACGCCCACGCGCGGATACGCCGTATCGACTTGTCCGCGGCGCGTGCCATGCCAGGCGTGGTGGACGTGTTCAGTCTGGCCGACGGTTGGGCGGACCCGCCGACGATTCCCGTGCTTGTGGGGGTCCCGTCGCTGCTGCCGTGTCCGCAATATCCCCTCGCCCGCGATCGCGTCCGTTACGTCGGGGAGCCGGTCGTCGTGATCGTGGCGGAAACCCGAGGCCTTGCGGAAGACGCGATGGAGCTGGTCGATGTCGACTACGACCCGCTGCCCGCACTGGCCGACTGCGACGCGGCCCAGAGACAAGGAGCCACGCTCCTGCACGATACCGTGCCCGGCAACATGGCTGCACGCTGGACGCAGGGGACCGGCGATGTCGCAAAGGCCTTCCAAGCCGCCGAACACGTCATCCGTGAGCAATTCCGGATGCAGCGCTACACCGGTGTGCCGATGGAGACGCGCGGCGTCCTGGCGACGACGGAACCCGTGTCCGGGGACCTGACGATCTGGAGTTCGGGCCAGTGGCCCCACACCCAGCGCTCCCTGACGGCGGCGCTGCTCGGGCTCGACGAGCAGCGCGTGCGCGTGATCCATCCCGATGTGGGCGGGGGCTTCGGCGTCAAGGCCGAGCTCTACCCGGAGGATCTCCTGATACCACTCGCGGCGAAACGCCTCGGGCGCGCGGTCAAGTGGATCGAGGATCGACAGGAGCATCTGCTGGGGATCGTACATGCCCGGCAGATGGCTTTCGACCTCGAACTCGCCCTGAAGAAGGATGGGACGATCCTCGGGCTGCGCGGGACGATCGTCAGCGATCAGGGCGCCTACTTTCGCACTCTGGGGACGATCAACCCTTCGCTGGCGATCACAGGGTTGCCCGGCCCCTACCGCATCGAGCACTATTCCGCCGAGGTGCTGTGCGTACTGACCAACAAGAGCCCCTGCTCGCCCTATCGCGGCGCCGGCGGCCCGGAAGCTGTGTTCGCGCGCGAACGCTTGTTCGACATCGCGGCGCGCGAACTCGGGATGGATCCCGCTGAGTTCCGCATGAAGAACCTCCTGCCGCCGGAAGCATTGCCCTACGACACGGGACTCGAATCGGTGGAATCGAAGGTGGTTTTCGACTCGGGTAACTTCCCCGGCGCACTGAAGCAGGCGCTGGACAATTTCGGCTATGCAGCCTTCCGACAGGCGCAGCGCGAGGCCCGCGCAGCCGGTCGACTGCGCGGGCTCGGGATCTGCGTCTATACCCAGATGGCATCGGTCGGCCCATACGAAAGTGCCGAAGTGAGTGTCGATGGTGCGGGCAAGATCACGGTCGTGACCGGAGCCGCACCCCAGGGCCAGGGGACCGGCACCGCACTCGCGCAGGTCGTAGCGGAATTGCTCGAGGTGCCAATCGATCAGATCAACGTCGTGTTCGGCGACACCGGACGCATCCCGTTCGGGGTGGGGACGTACGCGAGCCGGAATGCCGTGATGGCGGGCTCGGCGAC
>JAYVCN010000379.1:0-5423 GCA_043749875.1 Candidatus Eiseniibacteriota bacterium
CTGCCGGTAGCGAAAGTCGATCCAGCAGTGCGAGTACTGGTGGCCGAACAAGGGCGAGAACCGCACGTAGCTGCCGACCTCGGTGTAGTACGCGCTGAACTGGTAGCCGCCCGTCCACACGCCCCAGTCGCTCGCCGGGATCGGGTGTACGGGCGAGCCGATCGCCATGATGTACATGATCATGGCCTCGTTGTAGCCGATCCACTGGCCGAAGTTGAGGAATCCGAAGCTGGGTTTCCAGCCCATCATGACGCCGGGATTGAAGTTCCGCATGAAGTTCCAGTCCACGCGCTGGACCAGCGAGTCCGCCATCAACCGGATCGCGATCTCGTCCGCGTCGCCGGGGTCGTCGAAGTACTGGCGCGCATCCATGACCCCGGCGAACAGCAGCCCGGAGTCGATGCTCGACAACTCCACCCCGGTGTCGTAGCGCGTCGCCGTGTTCAGGTTGAGAAAATGGTAGAAGAAGCCCTTGTAGCCGATCGTCCCGGCCGCGCCGGTGCCCTGTGGGCCGGTGTAGAACGTGGTGAGCGTGGTGCGCACGCGCGAGCGGCCCTGGGCGCGCGTGACCCAGCCGTGATCGATGCCGATGGGGATCGCCGACAGCCCGAAGCCCACCGAGGCGATGCTCGCCAGCGTCGAGCCGTTGTTGCGGTCGCGGATCAGTCCGTTGCTGGGATTCGCCTCGGTCCAGAAGAAGTTGAACGCCGAATGCTGCAGGGTGTCGAGCAGCGCGGCCGTGGTCTGGGCCGCCGCCGGCAGGGCGAACGAGAGCGTGAGCAGGAGCAGTGCGAGGATGCGTTTCATGAGGTGCCTCTATTCCATCAGAAGAGGAGTCCGAACGACAAGCGTTGCGTGTCTTCCAGGCGGCCTTGATCCGCCCAGGCGTAGTCCACGTGGTAACGGAGCGCATCGAGCGAGCCGCGGAATCCGACGCCGCCGGTGAGTCCGACTTCCGAGTCCTGGAGGAACAGGCTCTGGTATCCGAACCGGATTCCCAGCGCGTCGCGGAACGTGACTTCCGCGCCCAGGCTCAAGCTCTCGGTGTTGTCCGAGGGGTGCAGTGCGTCTGCTGCCAGCAACAGCCGCGCATCGTGCCCGATCACGAACGGCTGTGCCACGCCGACGCGGAACGTGATCGGCACCGAGAACGGATCGGTGTCACGCGAGCCCGGGAGTGCAGGATTGTCGCCGTTCTGGCCGCTGACGTTGTCGTAGGCGATGGCGAGGTCGTTGCCCGAGAACGACGCGCGCGTGCCGAAGTTGGCGAGGCTGGCGCCGATCCGCAGCCCGTCGGCCGACATCCGGTAGAGCGTGCCGCCGCTGAACGTGAGAGTGCCCCCCGAGGTGTGGAAGATCGATTCCTGCAGGTAATTAATTTGGGCGGCCGCCGCAAAGCGCAGCGAGAACTTGTGCGCGAGCCCCACGCTCAGCGCCATGTCCGAGACGGTGAACAGTTCGCCGGTGCCGAGCGGCTGCGTCACCGTGCGAACCGGGATGTCGCCCGAGTTGAGTGAGGTGAACGTGGCGTACAGGTTGCCGAAGCGTCCTGCCGGCTGGGCGTAGCCGATCCAGTCATAGCGGATGCCCGCGAACCAGTTGGCGTGCACGAACTCGAGCGCGTGCTTGTCGATCCCGGCCACGGCTCCGGGGTTGTAGAACGCGCCGGCGAGCCCCTCGCCCGCCGCCGAACCGGCGTTGCCCATGGCTGCGAGGCGCGCGTCGGGCTCGATGAGCGTGAACGCACCAAACGTGGTGCCGGTCTTGGACTGCGCGTGGACGACCGTTGTGGCAAGACACAGCGTGAGGCACCCCGCCAACCGGACCGCGAGCGCAGACGAGCGGATGGAACGCCGCGCGCGCATCACTTCACCACCGCGAACTTGCCCACGAACGCGGGCTGGCCGGCTGCTTCGACGTGATAGATGTAGAGACCGGGCGCCACGTCCAGGTTGTCCTTGGTGCGCAGGTTCCAGGCCACGAAACCGTCCAGAGAGCCGTTCTGCCGCAGCGTCTGCACGAGGTCGCCGTGCACCGTGTAGATGCGCACCGTGGCACTGCGCGCCAGGTCACGGAACTCGATGCGGCGCTCGCCGCGGCCCTTGATATTGAACGGCGCCGGCTCGAAGCTGGCGGCGCCCAGGTACGGATTCGGCACCACGTAGGGATGCGCCGCCGCCCCCGAGCCCGCTGGCGCTGATTCAGCCCGCGTGGAAAATGCGAACTCGTCGCCGGCCTCGAACGGCACCGACACCTTCATGTGCCAGACGTCGCCGGCGCTCGGGCGCACCAGCGGGCCGCGCGCGCCCTGCCCGAGCGTGTCCAGTCGCACGCGCCACGTGAAGTCCGCCGGGTCGAGGCTGCCGCCCGCAGGCCGGGTGAGCACATCGAATGATTCGCTCGCGAGCGAGAGCGTGCCGTCGTTGTCAGAATCGGTGAAGAAGAAATCCATCTGCGTCTCACCGGTGTCCGTGGCCGCGAACACGCGGAATTTTGCGGGTTTGCCGGGGCGGAGCGAATTGAACGAGACGCCCGTGTCGACGATGGTCGAGTCAAATCGGACGACGAGGTCCTGCGGGAAGCCCGGACGGCGAAGCTCGACGGGGCGCCCGGGTTCGTAGATGGCGCCCATGCGCGCATTGGTGGGCGAGCCCGGTGCGAACCAGGTCGAGTCGACCACGGTGATCGGGATCGTGCTCACGATAGGCAGGATCCCCTCGCCCACCGGTCCGCGCCCTGTGGCGGAGAAGTCGTTCCCGGTGCGAAACAGCACCTCGCCGGTCGTGCTGTCGGTGAGTGTGTAGGCCGTCGCATGGATCACGTCGGGTGAGGTGCCCGTGAACAGGAGTTTCAGCCGATGGTTCGCGGGCACCTGCGTGGAGTTGACCACCTCGAGCTGGACATCGCCCGTGCCACGCCCCGCGATGTGCACCGGGGCCCCCACGCCAGCGGGCGCGAAGCCGGTGACGCGGGGGTTCGGTCGCACGCGCACGACATTCGTGGGGTAGATGGTGCCCCCCCGCAGTGTGCGCGAGATCGAGTAGGAGTTCTCGGACGGGTAGAACGCGAGCGAATCCAGGTTGACCCCGGGATCGAACCCGAAGTCGTACGCGCACACGGCGTAGTAGTAGTCCTGCCCGTTCGTGACGTCGGTATCCACGAACGTGTGCTGAATGCCGGTGTCGGTACCCAGGTTGTACGCGACGCCGTCCACGGTCTTGCGCGTGAAGCCCTTCTTGCCGTCCACCAGATCGAACTGCGCGATGGGCCGGCCATTGCCGATGACGTTGGACCCGGTGCCGTTGGTGATGATGCGCGCGTCGCGAAAGTCGGGATCGGTGGAGCGGTAGATGCGGTAGCCCTCGAAGTCGAGTTCGCTCGAGACCGGATCCACGCTGCGCTCGGCGGCGTCGTCCCACGTCAGGCGCACCGTGTGGTCGCCGGCTTCCGCAGTGACGATGGGCCGCGTCGGCGGCACCGCGAACTGGTAGTTGGCGTTGTAGATCTGTTGCACGGTGTGCACCGTGCTGCGCAGCTCGTCCAGGTCGCCGCCATAGGCAAGCGCGAGGCTGAAGCGTTCAGTCTGGCCCACCTTCAACTTGAACGGGCCGGACGCGAACAGGAAGGCGATGTTGTAGTTGTTCACCAGCGGTGGGTCGAAGCGCTGACTCGCCGAGTCGGCGTCCACGAATTTGCGATAGAGCTTCTCCGGCCAGTTCTGGGTCTCGGTGTAGAACAGCACGCCGTCGGTGTCGCCGCTGGGGTTTCCCTGCCCCGCCTTGATCTTGTTGTACTTGAAGCCGGTGAGGCCGATCTGGTCGGATTCGTTGAGGTCGGTCTTGTCGAAGTTCGTCTCGCCCGACGTCGGGGTGCCATCGCCCTCACCGGTGTCGTGAGTGCCCTTCACGCCGTCGGCACCGAAGTCGTTGAATTCGGCCACCCAGTCCATGTCCTCGTCGCCGGTCCACCACAGACCGGCGCGGTACGCCGGCCGCTTCTCGATCGGGCCATAAGTAGCCACGAACTTCGCGGTATCGTAGTGGGCGACCACGTAGTCGAGGATCGCCTGCTGGCCGGTGATGAGCGTGCCGGGCCCGCCGTCGCGGCGTTCGTCGGTGATGCCGTCATTGTCGTCGTCGATGCCGTTGAACGGATTGCCGGGCGTCTCGAGGTAGGCGTAGCCCAGATAGCCTGTGGGGCTGCAATTGCCGCGCAGGTCGCGGCCATGCCCGTAATTGTCGTAGGTGTAGACGAGGTTCAGGCCACTCTTCTTGTCGAAGGCCGCGTTGTCGTCGTCGGATTCGAAGATGCCGTCGCACGAGAGCAGCGAGCCACCCACGCCCGAGTCCATGTACAACCCGAACACGATGTTGTCGTCGTAGTTGGTCGTACCCTCGTTGGTGATGTCGTAGTGCCAGAAGATCACGTTCCCGGCCTGGGGATTGGACCACTGGAAGCCGCGCACGCCGATTCTCAAGCCCAGCCCGCCGCGGGTGGTGTCGCGGCGGTCGGGGAACCAGTAGGGCTTGAGCGCATCGTAGAAATCGTCGTCCATGACAGTGTAGCTCTCCTGGTCAGCCGCGGGCCGTTTGCCGAAGTAGCCATTCCACGACCCGGACCAGCCCGGATCGTCCGCCACACCGGCCTTGTCGGGCCACGCCGCAGGCCACGTGCGCGGATCGCTACTGATCGCGACGGAGCGGCCCACGTTCTCGGGGTCGAAGTAACCCGGCCGTGGCTCGAAGCGCATGATGCGCTCGGTGTATGGACTCTCCGCCTGCCGCTCGCGGAACCCGGTCTCCATGAGGTAGGTGGAATCCTGACCGCCGGTGAGCGGGATCTTGGCCAGTACGAATGGCGTGATGCCGTCGCTGTAGTTCATGCCGGTGCCCTTGGGCACCTCGACCGAATGGAAGATCGACAGGTCGACGGTCTGCGGATCGGTCGGGTAATCCCCCACCATGCCGAAGTTGTGGAACACGGTGCGGATATTGGCCGCGTCATGCGTGCCCGTGCGCTCGGCGCTGATCTGGCTGCGCTGCGCCTTGGGCACCACCGGGATGGGCGTCTGGGCTGCGGCGCCGGCGGGCAGCACGAGCGCCAGCAGCAGGCCCGCTGCGCCTGTGGCCCGCGTGCGAACGGACGCAGAGGTGCGGGAGTTCCGTGGCGCGCTCATTTCGCGCCCTCCGGGCGCAGCGTGACGCCCAGTTCGATGCGGCGTGGCGCGTTGAACCGCGTCGGATCGGCCAGCTGCGCCGCCTGGCCCGGGTCGCCGGGGAAGCGCGTGTAGCCGGGCTGGCCGCTGCTTGGGAACACGAAGCCATTGAAGAAGCGCGAATCGAAAGCGTTGAACACGCGCACGAATGCCGCACCCGGCACGCCCCACACCTTGGCCGGCCGCTCGGCGCGCAGGTCGGCGACGA
>JAYVCN010000380.1:0-17052 GCA_043749875.1 Candidatus Eiseniibacteriota bacterium
CGCTATGGACCACCTGTGGCTCGCTCACCGTGCTGCTGTGGGCGTGGCGCGGGGGGCATTGAAAACAACCAGCCCCGCCACGCGCACCTAACCCATTGCGCACACGGACGCACGCAGGATGGTATGACCGGCGCACCGACGTGGAGCAGCGCAACCCCTTGCGGCACATTGGGTCGCTCCCGGATCTGCGTCCCTGGAGTTCGCACTGGGACCCACAGGATGGCAGGTTTGTGATTCCGCTACATTCGAGTTCACCCCTCGGCAGCCTACGAACCCTGAAGGTCGCGACGAAATGACTCACCGCAGAGCGCTTCGTGCCATTCCCACGCTACTCTCCGTCGCGCTGCTCGCGCTCGCCGCGGCTGCGCCTGGACCTGACGTATCCGGGCCAGCGCCGCCGCCGCAGCTGCAACCGCCGTGCGACAGTTACGCGAGCGCCGTGACCGGAGACAGCTCGGTGCAGCTCGCCGGCGGGATCGGTGTCGAACAGGCGCTCCCCGAGGGCATGAGCGTCGCCGCGTGCAGCCTGCGCACCGCCGCGGGTTACTATTCAATGCCGATCGTCGTTCTGCGCGCATGGGATCCCACGACGCTTGCGCCGGATCCCACCACCATCGCACTGCGCACCGCGTTCTTTGACCCGTCACGCATCCTCTGGGCTAACCTGACGGTCCCGCGCGCCACGTTCGTGCCACCTGTCGTGGCGCTCAGCGTCGCCGGCGTTGCCGAGCCACCCGCGTCACGGGTGGCCATGCAGCTGTCCGGCGGCCAGAGCAGGGCAACTTATGCAGTAGAGCTCCACGGGTTCTTCAATCCCGACGGTCCATCCGAGCTTCCGGCCGCGATCAAGTTCACTGGCGACAGCGTTCGTGTCCCGCTCCCGGGGAACCACCCGGTGCTGGCTCACGCCGTGTGCTCGGGCGACACTGACCTCGCATCGCTGCGCATAGTACAGAGCGTCATGCGCACGGATGTGACGCCGTTCCCCGCGCCGCGCGAGTTCCTCCAGCGATTCCGCGTGCCGGTGCAGGTGGAGCTGCGCTGGGTCGAGCTGGCTTTCGGCGAGCTGTTCGTCCCGTACTTCGAATCAGCCGGGGAGACGGACCCCATGCCCCCGGGCCCAGGCCCTCGCGCGACGACGCTCGCCATCATGGACGGGAACGACCTCCCCGTGCCCGTACCGGACATGCCCGCCTCGATGGTCGAGGCGCCGTTCGATATCTTCAGCGCCTTCGGCTTCGGTATTGCGAATCAGCACTGGATGTCGCACCTCGACTTCGATCACACGGTCACGCTCGAGCCCGGCCATGACTACTGGATCTGGGTGCGTGAGACGGCCCCGGTCACGTGGCTCAACCGGCGGATCAGGGGCAACGAGTCGGCGGTCTTCAAAGCCGGCGTGGGACCGTACTTCGCGCGCCCGGACTCGAGCGGACCGTGGATCCAGGCGGCGGACCAGGTGCTTGCGTTCCGGATCGTAGGCAGGCCAATGGTTCCGCCTCCAATTCCCCCCACACAGGTGGCAGCCGCGTTTGCGATGCAAGCCACGCCCAACCCCGCGCCGGGCTCGGTGCGCGTGGATTGGTCAGGTGCAGTGGGACCTGTGCGCTTCGACGTCTTCGACGCGCGCGGACGCCGGGTCTCCCAGCGCGAGGGAGGGGCTGCGGGCCAGTGGATGTGGGACGGCACCGACCTGGACGGCCGGCCGGTCGCCTCGGGCATCTACTTCGTCCACGCACGCGATTCCCAGGGTGGGCGAGCCGTTCAGCGGGCCGTGCTGGTGCGGTAGTCCCCACACTGGCACGCAGCACCAACGCCTGGAATCGTTAGCCTACGCGAGTCGGGCACGGGCGAGGACCACACCCGGAACCCGGAAATCGCGCAGCGGATGTCTCGATCCTACCGAGTCACGACCAGCTTTCGCGAGACCGTGCCCTCGGACGTTCGCAGTCTCACGAAGTAGAGCCCGGCCGACAGCTCACCGCGCTCGAGCCGCAACTCGTGCGGGCCTGCATCGAGCCATTGAGATCGCAGCAGGCTCCGGGCCCGCCGGCCCGCCGTGTCCAGCAACTCCACGCTGACGATCCCCGCGCGCGGCAGCGCGAACCGCAGCAGCGATTCGCTCGTCATTGGGTGAGGCGCCACCGAAGCGGTCAACCCGCCGCCCCACGGCTCACGACCGGGCACGCCGACCACAAACGGATCGTTCATCACGGCCGCACTGTTGAGGGGCAGGCCGGCCACCTGGCTGAAAGATCCGCCGATGCAGACATTCCCGTTGGTCGTCGAGATCGCGAACACGAAGCCATTCGCGTTCGGATTCCATGCGGTCACCACGCCCTGATCGCTCACCGCGGCGACGCGATTGCGCGGGAGCCCGCCGACGGAGTTGAACCCACCACCGAGATAGATCGTCGAGCCGGCGGTCTCGACGTCCTCCACCTCGAAGTTCGCGCTCGGGTTCCACGCCGTCGCCAGACCGCTAACGGGATCGATCGCCGCGACATTGCCACGGGGCACGCCGCCGACGCGGTCGAAGACGCCGCCCACGTACACGGCGCCCGGACCGATCGCGATGTCGTGCACGGTCGCCGTCGCGGGGGACGACGTGGTGATGTCCGGGTTCCAGGGCAGGACCGCTGCGGTCGTGCGATCGACCGCCGCCAGCCGGCGGCGAACCTGGCCGCCCACGTTCTGGAACGTTCCGCCAAGATAGACGGTGTTGCCGCTCACCGCGATCGCGTCGAGCCCGGGATCCGCATTCGGATTCCAGCTGAGTGCCAGACCCGTGGCCGCGTCCAGCGCCGCGACGGAATACTGGATCCGTCCGCCGATGGAGGCGAAGTTGCCGCCCACGTAGATCGTGCCGTTGTCCACGGCGATCGCGGTGACGAGGTTGTCCGACGCGGCGTTCCACGGATCGGGCACGCCGGAGACGGCGTCGATGGCAGCGACCCGCGCGTGCTGCCCGAATGCGACCTGCAGGAAGTCGCCGCCGATGTAGACTTTCGATCCGCTCGTCGCCATGCACCGCACGATGCCGCTCGGCCGCGGGTTCCAGTTCGTGGGCAGACCGCTGGTGAGATCCACGGCCCCCAGGTTGTCCCGGCGGACGAGCCCCGCCATGGTGAAGTCACCGCCGGCGAAGATCGTTCCGCCGTTCGCGGCGAGTGCGAACGCGTGGAGCTCCGTGTTGTCCGAGGGCCCGGCGTTCGAGTCCCACGCCGTGGCAACGCCCGACGTGGCGTCGAGCGCTGCAAGACAGCGCCGACTCTGCCCGCCGGCGGCGGTGAAGTTACCCCCGACGTAGAGTGTCTGGCCTACGAGGAGTAACGCATCCACTTCCGACACCACCGCATTGGGGCCGATGCCGGCGTTCCAGGCGGTGGGCAGCCCGGACACCGAGCTCACCGCAGCGAGTCGCGTGCGCGGCTGGCCGCCGACGTTCGAGAAGATGCCGCCAATGTAGAGTGTGGTACCCGAGAGCGCCATCGCCCGGACGTCGAGGTCGACGTTCGGATCCCAGGTGGTCGCGACCCCGGTCGAGGCCTGGACCTCGGCGAGCCGCGCGCGCGGCTGCCCGCCCATGTGGATGAACGAACCGCAGAGTAACACCGTACCGCCCTTGAGCGTGATCGCACCGACGATGGACCCGGCATCGGAGCTTGGACTCCACGCGGTCGCGTGGCCATTGTTGGTCGCGAGCGCGGCAATGCCATAACGGGTGCTGCCCCCGATTGCGGAGAACAATCCGCCCGCGTAGACGATGTTGTTGTTGACGACGATCGCCAGCACGGTGGCGTTGGCCGTCGGGTCCCAGTTGTTCGGCGCGCCGGTCGTGGCGTCCAGCGCGGCAATGCCGCTGCGTGGCAGGCCGCCGCACGTGGTGAAGCTGCCGCCCACGTACAATCTGGTCCCCGAGAGCGCGAGCGCGTAGACCGCGAGGTTGGCGCCGGGGTCCCATGCTGCGACGGAGAGATCGGGGTTGAGGCGCGCGAGGTTCTGCCGCGCGAACGTTCCCACGCGATCGAACTCACCGCCGAGAAACCAACCGCCGGCTCCGTCCGGTGTGATCACGCGAACGGTCCCGTTCACCCGCGGGCTGGCGGGGAGGAGTACGCCCGTCGACGAATCGAGCGCCGCGCCGCCACCGGTGGAGCGGCCGAGGAAACGGAACACCCCGCCCATGTAGAGCGTATTTCCGGAGACCGCGGTCGTGAACACCGTGCCGTCGGGTGTCCACAGGTTGGGCATGACCTGCTGCGCGTGCACGAGCGGGGTGACGCAGCAGGCCACGAGGACACTCGCGACCGAGATCAACGGCGTACGGGGGTTCGGCATGATCCCGACCTCCTCACTGTGCAACAAGCACGCGGCCTTGGTCTCATCGCGGGGAAGCATTATAGCACCGGCGAGCACGGTCCCGAGCGAAACATTCCTGGCCAGGCAGGCTCATCAAACGCTGGGGAGGGCCTGGACCCCCTCACTGTCAGCCGGTGACTTCTCGACGGGGATTCTCATCCGCGCGCCGACCGCAAAGTCACGCAGTCGGTTGGCATTGCCGCCGTTCGTCGGATCCGGCGTGAGCGCAGCGAAGTTGCCTTGGGCGCAGCTCAGCGCTCTTGACCGAAGCGGCCAGCGGGCTCGCGACGCGGGGCCGCATCAAGCGGCCGGAGAGTTCCCCCGTGAAAGCTGATGTCGCCGACCACGATGGTGGGGTTCGCAGAAATCGGCGTCGCGGCCGGCCGGATGCCGTCTGAGCCTCGGGCCGGGAACCCGGACGACGGTTCCGTAAGGAGAAAGTTGGTGCGCCGCCTTGGAATCGAACCAAGAACCTACTGATTAAGAGTCAGTTGCTCTGCCAATTGAGCTAGCGGCGCAGCGCGCAGGGCACACGAGCACCCGCGAAAAGGCCGGGGCAATCTAGCTTCGACCGGGCGGAGCGTCAAGCACGAGGAGCGCGCGCGCGCGCTGCGCACGCCGCGCTGGCGAGCGGGCTGCGCACGCACGGCCCGCGTGCTAACTTGCGGCGTTCCTGACTCCAGTTCAACACGCCCCACGAGCGGAGGACGTCGTTGGCGAACGGATTCGAGCGCACGCGGGGCAAACCTCCGAAGGCTGGGCCCGGACGGCTGTTCCGCACGCGCTGGTTCCAGGTGTTCGCCTACGTCGCGCTCATCTTCACGCTCAGCGCCCAGCCCGGCCTGCACGTTCCTGGCACGTTCGAATACCGCGACAAGGTCGCGCACATCCTCGAGTACGGTGGCCTGGGCTGGCTCGTCTACCGCGCGGCCATCCACTCGTGGCCGGCTGTCGGCTCGCTGCGCCGCGTGCTGCTGACGATCCTCGCGGTGTCAGCGGTCGGCGCGTGCGACGAGAAGTTCCAGTCGTTCATCCCGCAGCGCGATTCGTCGGTGTACGACTGGATGGCCGACACGGTGGGGGCGTCGCTGGCTCAAGCATGGTGCCTGACCCGCGAGAAGCGCGGCGGGGTGACCTAGTCATGGCGCCGCGTCACCAGGCACCGCGCGGCACGCGCGACCTGCTGCCGGAAGAAAGCGCGCGCTGGCGCTGGGTCGAGGCTCAAGCGCGCGGCGTGCTCGACCGCTACGGCTACGGCGAGATCCGCACGCCGATGTTCGAGGATTACGAGTTGTTCGCGCGCACGTCGGGCGAGTCGAGCGACGTGGTGCAGAAGGAGATGTACCGCTTCAAGGACCTCGGCGATCGCGACCTGGCGCTGCGGCCGGAGTTCACGGCCGGCGTCATGCGCGCGTATCTGGAAAGTGGGCTCGGCGGCAGATCGCGCGTGCACCGGCTGTGGAGCATGGGTCCGGTGTTCCGCTATGGCCGCCCCGGCAAGGGTCGCTATCGCCAGTTCGCGCAGATCAACTGCGAACTCGTCGGCTCGGCTGCACCCGGCGCCGACGTGGAGATGATCACGCTGTTCGTGGACCTGTACGAGGCGTGGGGATTCAAGGACCTGACCGTGAAGTTGAACAGCGTCGGCCAGCCGGCGTCGCGTCGCGCGTACGGTGAGCGCCTGCGTGAGCTGCTATCACCGTTCGGCGAGCGATTATCAGAAGACTCGCGCCGGCGGCTCGAGCAGAACCCGCTGCGCGTGCTCGACAGCAAGTCGGAAGCCGACCTTGCGGTGCTGGCCGAACTGGGGAAGAGCCTGCCGCACATGATCGATTTCCTGGATGAGGCCGACCGCGAGCACTGGAACGCGGTGCTCGCAGGACTCACCGCGGCGGGCGTAAAGCATGAACTGGATCACGGCCTCGTGCGCGGGCTCGACTACTACACGCGCACAGCGTTCGAGGTGCACGACGCATCGCTGGCGAGCCAGAGCGCACTCGGCGGCGGCGGGCGCTACGATGGGTTGATCGAGGCGCTGGGCGGTGCCCCCACGCCCGGCGTCGGGTTTGCCATCGGCCTCGACCGCACGCTGCTCGTGCTCGAGGAGCGCGGGCTCGCCGCGGCAATCAGCGACACGGTCTGTGTCGTGGCCATGGATGCGACTCGCGCCGGCGTCACCGCGCTGGTGCGCGAGCTGCGTCAGCGCTTCCGGGTCGAGGCCGACGTGGAGGCACGGGCTTTCAGTGCGCAGATGAAATCGGCGGGTAAAAGCGGCGCGCGGTTCCTGGTGATCGCGGGCGAAGAAGAGTGGGCCCGCGGCGAGGTGGCGTTGAAGGATTCGAAGACGGGCGAACAGAAGGCCGTGCGACGCGAGGCGCTCGCGGCCGAGCTTGAAACGCGCATCTCGCGTGAGGAGAGAACTTCGTGACACACGAGCTGGAAGGACTGGGGGACTGGCGGCGCACGCACACCTGCGGCGCACTGACGCGTGCACATGCGGCCCAAGCCGTCACGCTCATGGGCTGGCTGCATCGTTCGCGTGACCATGGCGGTGTGCTGTTCATCGACCTGCGCGACCGCTACGGGCTCACGCAGGTGGTGTTCCATCCGGACACCGGCGGCAGGCCGCTGCTCGAGCGCGCCTCGGACCTCGGCAACGAGTTCGTGATCGCGGTGAAGGGCGTCGTCATGGAGCGGCCGGCGGATGCGGTCAATGCGGAGCTCGCCACCGGCGCCGTCGAGGTGGACGCGCGCGAACTCAAGTTGCTCTCGGCCTGCGACCCGCTGCCGTTTCAGGTGAACGAAGAGCACCTGCTGGCGAGCGAGGATGTGAGGTTGAAATACCGCTACCTGGACCTGCGGCGTCCCGAGTTGTCCGCGCTGCTGGTGCTGCGGCATAAGGCCGCGGCCGCGGCGCGCAATTATCTCTCGAGCCAGAGCTTCCTCGAGATCGAGACGCCGATCCTGGTCAAGCCCACGCCCGAAGGCGCGCGCGACTATGTCGTGCCGAGCCGCGTGCACCACGGCAGCTTCTATGCGCTGCCGCAGAGCCCGCAGCTCTACAAGCAGACGCTCATGATCAGCGGCTGCGACCGGTACTTCCAGCTCGCGCGCTGCCTGCGCGACGAGGACCTGCGCGCGGACCGCCAACCCGAGCACACGCAGATCGACATCGAGATGAGCTTCGTCTCCGAGGACGACGTGTTCACCGCCGTCGAGGGGCTGTTCGCGGCGATGTGGCAGGAGACGCTCGGCGTGAAGCTCGCCACACCGTTCCCGCGCATCACCTACGACGAGTCCATGAAGACCTATGGAACGGACAAGCCGGACGCGCGCTTCGGACTCACGTTCGTGGACGTGACTCGCTTATGTGCTCAGTCTCCCAGAAACGTCGTCGCGAATGGTGCCAAGGCTGCGGGCGGGATCGCCGTGGCGATCACGATTCCCGGCGGAGCTGAGATCAGCGGCACGCAACTGCGTAAGTTCGAGGACGTGGTCAAGGGCGCCGGCGCCGGAGGGCTCACGTTCTTCAAGGTGCTGGCGAGTGATCGCGAAAAGCAGCAAGTGATCTTTCCGGGTGCGCTGCTGGACGAGTTCTTCGAGCGTGTGTCTGCGAAGACCGGCGACGCCGTGGTGTTCACGAACGGCCCGTGGGAGCGCACGTGCAAGGCGCTCGGCGTGCTGCGCACGCAGCTCGGACAGGCGGAGCTGGAGAAGCAGGGCCTGCTCGGCAAGACCGGTCACGAGCAGGACTGGCGCTTCCTGTGGGTGCGGCAGTTCCCGCTGTTCGAGTACAACGACGAGAAGTCGCGCTGGGAGCCCAAGCACCACCTGTTCACGATGCCGAACCCGGAGCATTTGCAATACCTCGAGACCGACCCGGGCAAGGTCTACGCGCAGCTCTACGACGTGGTGTTGAACGGCAACGAGCTGGGCTCCGGCTCGATCCGCATCCACCGCCCGGACATCCAGGAGCGCGTCATGAAGGTGACGGGGCTCTCGCAGGAGCAGGCACACGAGAAGTTCGGGTTCCTGCTCGAGGCGTATCGCTTTGCATCGCCTCCGCACGGTGGCATCGGCATCGGGCTCGACCGCATCATCATGCTGCTCGGCGCACGCGACTCGATCCGCGACGTGATAGCCTTCCCCAAGACCGCCAGCGCCACGTCGCTGATGGACGGTTCCCCGAGCCCGGTGGAGCCGGAGGCGTGGCGCGAGCTGGGACTCAAGCCTGCTTCCGCCGGTCCGGTCGCGACGTCGAAGGCGTGACACCAGGCTGAGCCGCCGCAGACCATGGCCATCACCCTCGCCGAGGAGCGCCCCGACACAGCTGACGCCCGGGTGCTGATCGCCGAGCTCGATGCCCACCTCGAGTCGCTCTATCCGAGCGAGAGCCGCCACGGCTATGCCGTGGAAAAGCTGCTCGCGGAAGGGGTCGCGTTCTTTCTCGTGCGCGACGACGGCATCCCGCCGTTCGAACCGTACACGGACGATCCGCGCAGCCTGTGCTACGAGAAGCACATCGGCTGAAGGCAATCGCCTGGCGGGAGCGCGGCTGAGGCGGGCGCGAACGCCCACAGGTCCGAACGCAGCCGGTCGCCACTGACCCGAGCCACGGTGTACAGTGTGCGCGCTCACGCTGCGGACGCCACGCGATCACCCCCGGGATCACGCACCATGGCCATGCCCACCCCGCCCGACGCCGAAGCGCGGCCCCGAGCAAACCGCATTCGCCGCACACTCCTGAGCGTCGCGTGCGCGTGCCTGCTCGCTCCGGCCCTGGCGTCGTTCGGCCCGCCGCAGGCGAGAGCCGAGGCGTCCCGCCCGGTTGCGCGACCCAGCGAACTTCGCGTGCCGTCCGACGATCCCGTGGACGGAAAGGCTCGCTCCAAGCATGCCATCGTCCAACAGCTAGCGAGCCAGTACACGTCGTACTCGCTGTTCCTCGATCCCGATCCGTACGTGGTCACCAAGGAGTTCGCGTTCTTCTACAACACCGTTCCCGACCCTGCCCGGGGCCTGAACCGTGTGCGCGGGCTGTTCCACCTCATTTATCAGCGCAGCGCCGGCCCGCAACAGGCGGAGACGATCTTCGGGCACGCTTGGTCCACGGACTTGAAGCGCTGGGCCGTGGACACCTTGGCGTTCGCCGTGGATACGACCTCGTGGAACTCGGCCCACGTATGGTCGCCGTCGATCATCCATCACGGTGCGAAGGACTACCTGTTCTACACCGGCGTCGACAGCATGGGGAATCAGCGCATCGGCTATGCCTCGACCGATCTGCTCGACACCACGGACACCGAGTGGGATCCGCAGCGGGTGAAGGTCTGGGAGGCGTCCGACACGCACTGGGCCGTGCCCGAGCCGTGGACCTACGGCTACTACACCCAATTCCGCGACCCGTTCGTGATGGACGATCCTGATCGGCCCGGCCGCTTGCTGCTCTACTACAACGCGCACGACTCGACGGATTTCGCAATCGGGAGAGGCGGGCTCGTGGTGGGTGTCGCACGCAGCGAACCGGGCACCGTGGACGCCTGGCGGGATCTGGGCTATCTGCCCAGCACGCTCGTGAGCAGCACACACGTGGGTCAGCTCGAGGGTCCGCACCTGGTCCCGTTGCCCGGGACCCACTCCGGCTGGCGGCTGATGTTCTCGAATGCCGGCACGCCGCCGGGCGAGACCGGCGAGACCACGATCCGGTTCGAGACGCTCAAGCCCGGCGAGAGTGTGTCGGACACGAACAGCACCCACTGGAGCACGCCGACCGTGCTGGAGCAGTACCTCAAGGGCGACCCAACGGTGTTCGGCTGGAGCGGCAGCGAGTACCTGCACGTCGGAGACGCGGACTACCTCGCTGGTTTCACGGCGTGGGGGCCGGTGTTACAGGGCATCGCCATGGCGCGAATGAAGTGGCGTGGCAGCGACTTCACGCTTGGCGGGTCATTGACCACTGCGGTGGACGAATACCAATCCGATGCGAAGGACCTGCGCATGCGCGTGGTGGAAGACGCGCTGCCGAGCCGGCGCGTGAGCTTCGTGATCGACTCCCCGCGCGAGCTGGCGGCGCGGCTGGAGGTGTTCGACGCCATGGGCCGGCGCCTGCGCACGCTGCTCGCGGGCAGTTTGCCGCGCGGTGGATCATCGGTGGGCTGGGACCTCACGGCCGCGGACGGCGCCCCGGTCCCGAGCGGAGTGTATTTCGCCCGACTGTCGTTCGCGGGCGGCCTGCGGGCCGCGCGGATCTCTGTAGTGCGTTGAGCCCGGCCGTGCGGCGCCGTGATAACCTTATGCGCAGTGAGTTGTAGCCCACGTTCGCAACTACGCAATCGCTGGGGACGGGTCCGACATGGTTCGATGGGTGCTGACGGCGCTGGCGCTGGTGAGCTCCACGGCAGCGGGTCAGACGCCGGTGCACGAGCCGCACTCCACCGCGTCGGCTTCGCGACGAGCCGTGATCTCGCAAGCGGCGACGTCGGGTCCGCACTTCTCGTTCTTCGTCGACCCCGATCCCTACGTGAGCACCAAGGAATTCTCCCTGTTCTGCAACAGCGTGCCCGACTCGACGCTGGGTCCCGACAGTACGCGGCGGCTGTTCCACATGGTGTATCAACGCAGCGGCGGACCTCAGGCGCAGGAGACGGTGTTCGGGCACGCGTGGTCGTCGGACCTCACGAACTGGTCGGTGGACACGCTGGCGTTCACGATCGACGGGACGCCGTGGAATGCGGCACACGTGTGGTCGCCGAGCATCATCCACCACGGCTCGAAGGACTACCTGTTCTACACCGGTGTGGATTCGCTGGGCAATCAGCGCATCGGCTACGCGACGACGGCTCTGCTCGACACCACGAATACCGTCTGGGATTCGCTGCGGGTGATGGTGTTGGAAGCGAGCCAGACGCAGTGGGCCGTGCCCAATCCTTGGATGTACAGCTACCAGACCCAGTTCCGTGACCCGTACGTGCTCGATGATCCGGAGCACCCGGGACAGTTGTTGATGTTCTACGCCGCGGTCGACTCCATCGACTTCAAGAAGAATTCAGGTGCGCTCGCGGTCGGCGTGTCACGGAGTGAGCCGGGGACGGTGGACGCATGGGAAGACCTTGGCTTCTTCCCCAGCACGCTCCGGGGAACGACGCACGTGGGGCAACTCGAAGGCCCGCACGTATTCCCGGTCAACGGTACGGCCGGCGGCTGGCGGCTGATGTTCTCCAGCGCGGGGTCGCCACCCGGCGAGCTGGGTGAGAGCACGATCCGCTTCGAGACGCTCTCGCCCGGAGCGAGCCTCGCGGACACGACCCAGGGCAATTGGGGTGCGCCCCAGGTGCTGACTCAGTACCTGAATGGCGATGAGACCGCGTTCGGGTGGAGTGGCAGCGAGGAGTTGCGCGCGGACGGCGTGGACTACCTCGCGGGCTTCACGGCCTGGGGCCCGGTCTACCAGGGGATCGCCATCTCGGGAGTGCTCTGGCACGGTGATGACTTCACGCTCGAGAGCCCCGCCGTCACCTCGGTGAACGAATACCGCTCATCCGCCAGAGGCGTGCGCATGAGCCTCGCCAACTACTCGCCGCGCGCGGGACGCGTGACCTTCCTGTTCGATTCCCCTTTGCAACTGCCGGCGCAATTGGAGGTATTCGACACGATGGGCCGGCGACTGACATCGCTGCTGGCCGGGACGCTGCCGAAGGGGCGATCATCAGTTTCGTGGGATCTCTCGACCCGCGACGGGGTCAGCGTACCGAGTGGTGTGTACTTCGCCCGGCTGTCGTTCGCTGGCGGCATCCGCGCCGCGCGGATCCCGGTGGTCCGGTGAGCAGATCCGTCACGCTCCTGACTGCGATTGTGCTTCCCCCCCGCGCTCCGGCACACTGAGTGCCTGCGTTCGTTCCATGATTCCTACCATGTTCGATTCCAGCCGTTGTCCATTCGACCTCCGAGGCTTCGCCCCATGATCAAGTTCATGCTGTTCATCGATGGCACGTGGTTGTACTCGAACACCAGCCGGCTCGTGGAAGCCTCGGGGGAACCCGGGTTCGTGCTCGACTTCGGCAAGCTGCCGCGCGTGCTGGCCGAGGAAGTCGGCCGCCGGCTCGGTCACGATGACTGGACCGTCGTGCGCACGCACATGTTCGGCAGCTACGCCGCCAACGTGGACCCGCGCGACCTCGAGCCGGTGGAGCGGCGGTTGAACTTCTTCACCATGCTCCGCCAGCAGCACCACTACGAGATCGAGGCGTTCCCGATAGAGTTTCGCGGCAAGCGTCTGCGGCGCACCGACCGCGACCCGGGCGACCTGTTCGAGGCCAAGGAGAAGTGCGTCGACATCGCGCTCGCCACGAGCATGCTGTTCAACGCCAGCATGGCCAACGCCTACGACGTGGCCATCGTCGTGATCGGCGACCAGGACTTCAAGCCCGTGCTGCAGAGCGTGCGCCGCCTGGGCAAGCGCGTGGCCATCGCCAGCATCAACGGCGCGTGCTCGGGTGAGTACTCGGACCCGGCCGACAAGGCGCGCGTGCGCGACGTGGAGCTGTTGTGGCTCGAAGACCTGCTGCCGCGGCTCGCGCGCCGCTACGATCCGCACTTCCTCGACTGCCAGTCGCCGACGCACAAGGGCGAGCGCCGCGTGGAGACCACCTACTACCCCAAGCGCGGGGAGAAATTCTACTGCCCCGGCTGCCGCGAGGAATTCTCCAAGCAGAAAGACGCCGCGGTCGCGGCCGGCACCACGTTCGCCAGCAACGGCGGCGGCAACGGCGGAGCCAGCGAGTCCGCGACCTACGCGCCCACCGACACCACGCTCATGGGTGTCGTGAAGCACAAGCGCGTCGACAAGAACTACGGCTTCATCATGGTGGACGGCTGCGGCGAGTACGACGGTGCCGAGTACTTCTTCCACGAGACCGACATCGTGGATGGCACGCGCTTCGCCGAGCTGGCCGAGGGCACGTACGTGGACTTCCAGGTCAAGGCCGAATCGCCGTCCGGCAAAGCCCCGCCCGCCCGCAACGTCCGCCGCCGCGTCGCGGTATGAAGGAGCTGGCCCATCAAAGCGCTCGTTGAAGTCCGCGAGGCGATCGAGCTGCTGTCGCGGACACCGGGGCTGCTCGACGCGTGGCTCGTGGGGCTGTCGCAGCCGTGGCTCGATGCCGACGAGGGCGAGAGCAGTTACGACCCGATCGATGTGGTCGCGCATCTCGTGCACAACGAGGAGACCGACTGGATGACGCGACTGGAGCTCGTGCTGCAGCATGGCGAGGCCCAGCCGTTCACGCCGTTCGATCGCGACGCGTTCCGCACGCGCTTCGCCGGCTGGACGCTTGAGCAGCTGGTGCCACGCTTCTCGTCCGCGCGGCGCGAGAACCTCGAAAGGCTCGAAAACCTGCGTCTGCAGCCGGTCGATCTGAACCGCACCGGCATGCACCCCGCGCTCGGTCGCGTCACCGTGCGCCAGCTGCTGGCCGGTTGGGTGGTGCACGACCTCACGCATCTCGCGCAGATCGCGCGCGTCATGGCCAAGCGCTACACGGACACGGTCGGGCCGTGGCGTGAGTACCTCGGCGTGCTGGGCGAACGTACACGTTGAGATACCCGCGCGGCTCGGTTGCCGCGGCGGGCGGGGACTGCGCAAGCTGGGTGACATGGACATGAACGAGCGGCCACCCGAAGACTTCCAAGCCCCCCAAGACCCCGAAGTGCGCGATGTTCCCGCGGAACGACCCCCGATCGATGCCGGCGAGTTCGTCGTCGACTACGTCGCGCCCGATCCCGACGAGCCGCCACCGGTCGAGTTGTGGCGTGCGGTCGGCGACGTGCAGCCGTGGGGCACGCTGCTCGTGCTGTTCCCGTGCGCGGCCATGTTCCTGCTGCTGGCCGCGCGGCACGCGCTGGGCGATGACGACTCGCTGCTGGCGTGGGGCGCCAACGCGACGCGGCTGGCACCGCTCGAGTCGGCGTGGCGGCTGCTCGCCTCGACGTTCCTGCACGCGGGCCCGGCGCACCTGTTCTTCAACGCCACCACGCTGATCATCTTCGGCCCCGCCGTGGAACGCGTGTTCACGCGCTGGGCTTTCTGGATCGTGTACGCCGTGGGCGGCGTGGCGGCGTCCGCCGCGAGCCTGGCGTGGCGCGGCGCGCACGCGGCAGGCCTGTCCTACAGCGTCGGCGCCTCCGGCGCGATCTTCGCACTCGGCGGCGCGCTCATCGTGGGCGCGTTCCGGCTGCGGCAGCGCCTGGCGGTGGGTCGCGCTCGCTCGCTCGCTGCGGCCGTGCTCTACCTGGCGGGCACCGGCTTCGCCGCGGGCTTCACGCGCAACGGCACGGACAACATCGCGCACGCCGGGGGGCTCGTGAGCGGAGCGCTGCTCGCTGCGGTGCTGGGATTGAACCCGCGGTTGGGCGGCAAGGGCGCGGGCGTGTTCACGCGCGGCTTTGCGGTACTCGCGGTGCTGGCACTCGCGGCATCGCTGGCGTTGGGCATCCGCTCGGGGTTCGCGCGGCCGTAGGGTTCACGCGTGTGCGCGTTGTCAGCACGCGGCGCGCCGGTCAGGTGCCACGCACAGGGCGCCAGTGCGTGGCACCTGACCGGTCGCGAGCAGGTTGCGCATCGCCCGGTCGGGCGAAGTCGAGTTGCGACCTGATTCATTGCCCGGGCCTCCCGGGGCCCGGGGTCCGGCGAGTCCCTCCAGTGGCGGTCACCGTGCAGCGAGCGGCGAGCCACCAGCGGGCCAGAGATCAGAGTTCCACGGAATCGGGTTCACCCAACACGCGGGACCTGCCTTTCCCCCATACGGCCGACCCGCTCGGCCGATGGTTCGCTCGCCTTCCTGCTGATCAACTTTCGGAAGCGCCCCGGTGCGCGTGATGCACAGATTCTGCGTCATTCGACAGCACGAGTCCGCTGCGTGTTGACGAGTCTCGGCGGCTTGCGCACCGGCGCAGCCGGGCCCGCCACGAGCGCGGGCTCAACTCCGGGGGCCACCAAGCCGATGACTGGGTTGTGGCCTCGACGCCATGCCGACACGTTGCGCCGGGGTGGAGGAGATTCGCGTGAAGCGTCAGCGGAGGGCCCGTCGTGAACAGCGTCCGATTCTCAGTGCGAGCCACCGGGGCCGCCCGGCTGGTGCCCACGCCGGCGGAACTCCGCCCCGACCTGAAGACCGTGTGGCCGTGGCTGTTCTGGGCGCTGTGGGGCGGCTGGCTCGCCGTCTCGGATCTGCATAGCGACGATCTGCAGGGCGCGATCCTGCGCATGGTGTTCGGGGCGGCGGTGCTGGGCTACGCGCGCCCGCGGCGTTGGTGGCTGTGGTCCCTCGCGCTGGCGCTCTGGGTGCCGGCGGAACCGCTGCTCGCAGCGCTGCTCCGGACGACGCCGGCGTTCGACTACAACCCCGGCGTGTGGCTGCTCCCGCCGCTGCCCGCGCTGCTGGGCGGCTTCCTCGGCCGCAGCATCGCGATGGGCGTGCTGACGCGAAAGTAGAGCTGACGTCGCAACCTGATCGCTATCGCCCACGTCGCCCCGGCAATGCTCTCGTGGCACCCGAGCTCGAGTTTGGCTCGCCCAGCGGGTTCAGCGGCTCGCCCGGTGCCCTCATGCCGGGCTGCTCGCCACGGGCAGTGCCCGACGCATCCCGCGCGGTCCGAGCCCCTGACACGCGACGAACACGCGCCGCTCGAGCGGCGCGTTGACCATGCCCGCGCATCGTTCGGCCGCGCGGCGGGCCGTCTCGGCATTGCAACCGAGCGCACGGAGCCACGGGATGACCTCCTTCTGGCTCGCGGCTTCGGCTGCGGCTTGGGCCTTGGCTTCCGCGGCCGCCTGCGCCTTCGCTTCCGCGATTGCCCTGGCTTCCGCGTTCGCCTGGGCTTCAGCGCCTGCGTTCGCTGCCACACTCGCTTTCGCTTCTGCGTTCGCCTTCGCCTGCGCCGCCCATTCCCGCGCCTGCTCTCGCTTCCCGGCCATGAACTCGGGGCTGAACGTGCACTCAGCCTCATACTGATTGTGCACGCGGCACCGGACACGCAGGTTGTCCGTCGTCGACTCCCCGCCACGCGCGACCGGATCGATGTGATCAAGCTCCAGGCTGGTGCGCGATTCGCAGCGCTTGCCCTTGTCGCTCACGAACGTGCACTGCACGCCGTCGCGCTCGTAGACGGCGCGCTTGACCGCCGCCGGGATGTGCCGACCCTTCGCGACGCCCTCCTGCGGCCGAGGTCGGTCGCACTTCGCGAACTTCTGCTTTTCGAGCTGCTTCACCAGCGAGTCCAGCGCTCGCTCGAACACCTTCGCGATATCGCCCGAGGGCAACGCGTGACCGAGCAGCGCCTGGGCGCAGCGGAGCTTGTCGTGCGTGGCCTGGTCGATTGTGAACTGCACCGCGAAGCGGCCGGGCGACAGCGGTGCGAGCTTGGCGCGCGGCGCAAGTGGCTCCATCGGCACCGGCACATTCGGCACGTTGGATGGGACAACTGGCTCTGGAGCCAGTTCAAACGCAGGCGCATCCGGCGCGACATTTTCACCCGTGATCCCGGGTGGCGCGAGGGGCTGGACGACCGCTGGCACGTCCGGCTTGGGGAACCGCGCGGCGAGCAGCAGCTCGATCTCGGCCTTGCTCTTGTGCGCGGCCGCCGCCAGGAGCTCGTCCGCGGTGTCCGCGGTCAGGCGCGGCGCCAGCAGCAGCA
>JAYVCN010000381.1:0-2615 GCA_043749875.1 Candidatus Eiseniibacteriota bacterium
CAGGTGTCCGTTACGTGAGTTCACCGGTCGCGAGCCAGAAGGATCTACCGCTTCTTATAAGCCGGATGCGGCACGCGGACGACCGGATGCTCCTTCAGCTGAGCCAAAGTCCATTCGATCGCCTTCTCCAACTGCAGATCATGCCCGTCGATCACAGACTCCGGCGTGTTCTCGACCTCGATGTCCGGATCCACGCCGTGATTCTCGACCATCCAGTTGCCATCGGTACCGTACACGCCGAAGTCCGGCATTGTCACCGAGCCACCGTCCACCAGCGGCAGGTCATGCGAGATGCCCACCAGCCCGCCCCACGTGCGCTTGCCGATGATCGGCCCCACCCCCTGCTGGCGGAAGTAGAACGGGAACGCATCGCCACCCGAGCCCGCATATTCATTGGCCAGGATGCACTTGGGCCCGTCGATGCTCTGGCCCGGTGTGCGGAATGATTCGTAGTCGCGGTTCGACCAGTAGGTCCAAGTCTTGCGCATCAACCGCTCGACGAAGAAGTCAGGGATGAACCCGCCGCTGTTGAAGCGTTCGTCGACGATGATGCCCTGCTTGTCCACCTGCGGGAAGTAACCCTTGCTGAACTCCTGGATGCCGCCGATCGCGGTATTCGGCACGTGGATGTAAGCCACGCGCCCGCCGGTCGCCTTCTGCACCTTCTCCCAGTTCGCGTGCACCCATGCCGTGTAGCGCAGACTCGCCTCGCTCGTGACCGGCTTCACCGTCACCGTGCGCGGCTTGGAGTCGTTCGCCGATGAGCCGAGCCTGAGCACGGTCTGCTTGCCCACAGTGCCGACGAACGCCGCGTACACGTTCATCGGCGCGCGCACCGGCCGGCCGTTCACCGCCAGCAGGTAGTCGCCGTCGCGTGCCGCGAGGCCGGGCTCGCCCAAGGGTGCTGGCACATCGGAGTTCCAGTCGCGTGCGCGATAGATGTGCGCCAGCCGATAGAGCCCGCTTGCAGAATCGAGCGACCAGTCCACGCCCAGCAGGCCGGTGCTTATCTTGGGTACGGTCGGATACTCGCCGCCGCTCACGTAGGTGTGCGAGGTGGAGAGTTCGCCGATCAGCTCGCCGAGGATGTAGTTCAGGTCCGCACGGTGCGCCACGTACGGCACCAATTGGCGGTAGCGCTCGCCCACGGCCTTCCAGTCCAGCCCGCCCATCGCCGGGTCGTAGTAGAAGTCGCGCTCCAGCCGCCACGCCTCGTTGAACATCTGCAGCCACTCGGCGCGCGGGTCCACCCACGCCTGCATGTTGTCCACGGCGAGCTTGCCGTCGCCGACCTTCTTGCCGTCGGCCACGTCCACGATGCCGACCACGGTGTCCTTCTTGTAGAGCAGCTTGCCGCCGTCCTTCGACAGGCCGAACGCAGCGTCCACGCCCGCGATCACGGTCTTGTCCTCGCGCTTGTCGAGGTCGTAGAAGCGTACGCTGACTGGCGCATTGCCGTTGTCGTCCGGCGTCTCGTCCTGCGACAGGAACACGACTTTGCCCTTCACGCCCACCACGGCGGGGTAGCGCCCGGCCTTGACCGGCAGCTCCGCCACCCGCGTGCCCAGTCCTTCGAGGTCGATACGCGTGGTCTCCCTAGCGGCCTTGTCGCTCTTCGTATCCCTGGCGGCAGCCTTGTCGCTCTTCGTATCCTTTTCGCTCTTGTCGTCACCCTTGTCCGCGGCCTCGCCGGATTCTTCGTCACTTTCTGGACTTACCGGGGACGCCAGCGAGTCGCGCAGCGTCATGGCGTACAGCTTGTCGGTGGCGGTGAAGTGGATGTCGAGCTCGAAGCCGCCGAACTCCGGCTTGAACGTGCGCCGTGACACGAAGTAAAGGTAGCGGCCCTCGGGATCGAACGATGGCGAGAAGTCGTCGGACAGCCCGTCGGTCACCGCGTTGGGATGCCCGCTCGCCAGCGAGTGAAGCCAGATGACATTGAAGCCGGCAGCGGTGTTCTTGGCGTACGCGAGCCAGCGCGAGTCCGGCGACCAGTTGTACTGGTGAATCTCGCCATAGTCGCCCTTGTCGATCTGCGTCACCTTGCCACTCGCCACGTCGCACCAGAACAGGCGCGAGGTCTTGTCCGAGAACGCCAGCTTCTTCGAGTCCGGTGACCATGCCAGCGCGAAGCGGAAGGTCCCCGGCTCGTGCGTCACCTGTCGTGGGGCGGTCTTACCGTCGGCACCGAGCACGTGGATCTGGTACTCACCCGACTCGTCCGACCAGTACGCGATCCACTTGCCGTCCGGCGACCACACCGGGTCGCGCTCGCGCGCAGCGGGCGTGTGGGTGAGGTCGCGGACGTCGCCCTTCTCGGCGGGCACGCTGAACAGCTCGCCGCGCGCCTCGATCACCGCGCGCTTGCCTGACGGCGACAGGTCCATGGCGCCCATCCATTTCTCGACGCTGCGGAATTCTGCGCGCGTCGCGGGCTTGTCGTCGGGGACGAGCACCGACAGCTTGTGCAGCTTCTCGCC
This sequence comes from Candidatus Eiseniibacteriota bacterium, assembly GCA_043749875.1. GTDB lineage: Bacteria > Eisenbacteria > RBG-16-71-46 > RBG-16-71-46 > RBG-16-71-46 > JAIOPA01. The sequence goes on from JAYVCN010000381.1 coordinate 2,481, forward strand.
AGGCAGGTCGAGCACGTACAGCCAGCCGCCGTTCTCGAACACGATGCCGTCCGAGCCCACGCTCGGCCACTTCACGTCGTAGTCGGTGAACGTGGTCACCTGCCGCTGCGTGTGCTTGTCGAGGTCGTACGCCCA
>JAYVCN010000382.1:0-3550 GCA_043749875.1 Candidatus Eiseniibacteriota bacterium
ACGCGCGCCGGCGCACCACCACCGCATCACCCTCGCCGAGCCCGAGGCGCACCGTCGCGGCGCCGCCCACTTGCGCGATCTCGAGCCGGCCGCTCGAGCCCAGGATGGCCACGAGCGTGCCCACGGGCGCATCGCCGTAGGAACGGGCCAGGCCCGCGATGCGCCGGTCGAGCACGCTCACCTCGAAGCCCGCGTCATCAGCGCCGGGCCCGAACGCCTGCGTGATGGCGCCAGCGGTGAGATTGGTGAGCGCGTTGCCGAAGCGATCCAGGAACACGACCCGGCCGACGAGCACGTCGCCGCGCCGCACGGGATCGTGCGCGGGCAGGCGCACGGGGTCCGTCACGCGCGGACCGAACGCCGTAATTCGCTCGCCGCGCGCCAGTGCTGCGGCCACCGGCGCGAACACGTCACGGCCATGGAACGTGCGGCTCACCGGGGCGCGGAAGAAGTGCGCCTCGGTGAGTGCGTGCGCTTGCGCGCCAGGTGCCCCCAGCGCCCACTCGAGCAGCCCGTTGTCGGGGCCGACGAAGAACTGTCCGTGCCCCGACACCGCGAGCGCGCGCCGGTCGGTGCCGACGCCGGGATCGACCACCGCCAGGTGCACGGTTCCCGCGGGGAAGTCCGCCGCCGCCGCCTCGAGCATGAACGCGCCGCGCCCGATATTGCCGGGCGGCACCGCGTGCCCGAGGTCCACGACGTGCGCATCGGGCGCCAGCGAATACAACACGCCGTGCACCACGCCGACGAACCAGTCGGCGTCGCCGAAGTCGGAGAGGAACGTGACGATGGTGCGCGGCATGGCCGCGCGGAGCAGGGGAGAGTCCATGCGTGCATGATAATCATACATTGCGGGCATTGCTTGCACGCCTTGCGGCTTTCCGCGCGGTCGGGTGAAAGCCCGGGATCTGGCCCCAGTCAGCGGGTCGTGGCGTCGCCCGCCAGCATCCCCGCCAGCTTCTCCCACGCGCCGTCCACGGTGAGACGCGCGAGGCAACGCAGGTCGCTGCACTCGTCGCGGTCGCATGGGGAGCACTCGACGCGCGACCAGTACGCGCGGTGACCGTCGGACTCGGGATAGGGGAAGAACATCGCCGGCCGGTTGCGGCTCATGAGTCCAAGCGTCGGCGTGCCGGCCGCGACCGCGGTGTGCATGGGTCCGGTGTCGCCGCACACGAATGCCCGGCACAGCGACTGCAGCGCCACGAAGCGCTCGATCGGCCAGTCCTCGATCAGATGCGTGCGCTCGGGTTGCATCGAGGCCAGCACGGCGCGCGCCGTGGCGCCCTCGCCGGGGCCGGCGCTCACGAGCCCCACGGCGCGCATGTGCTCGCGCAGCACGCGTTGCGCCAAGCCCGCGAAGCGCTCGGTGGACCAGCGTCGCGTCGGCCAGCGCGCGCCGGGATGGAAGCCCACCAGCATGGCATCGTCGCGGACGTGAAGTTCGCGCAATGCCGTGCGCGCCTCATTGCGCGCGGCCTCGCTCACGACGAGGTGCGGCGAGACGGGGCCGGCCGGGAACGCCCAGCCGAGCGCCGCCACCGACGCACAGTGAAACGCCACGCTCGACAGCCCGCGCGGCCGCGCGTGGTGCGTGTACAGGGCGGAGCGCCAGCCCTTGTCGGGGTAGCCCACGCGCACGCGTGCGCCGGACGCGAACGTCCACAGGGCGGTGCGCGGGTTACAGAAGAAGTCGAACGCCACGTCGGGCGCGAATGCGCGCAGCCTGCCGATGAGCGCGCGGGTGTCCGCGATTCCGGGCCGGCTGGGCACGGCGATGACTTCGGAGAAGCGCGGGTCCCCCGCCAGCAGCGGGGCCAGGGCGGCCTCGGTGACGTACGCGGCGCGCGCTCCGGGGCAGGCCGCCAGCGCGGCGTCCACGGCCGGCAGCGTCAGGCACACGTCGCCGAGGAAGCGCGGGCGGACGAAGAGTATTCGGCGGACATGCGACACTTGCGAACTGCGCACTGGCTTCACGGGCTGGCCTCGCTCAAGATGGGGCGACCGTAGCCAAAGCTGCGTCCCACCGCCAACCCCGAGGGATCCGCCGTGAAGCCTGAACGTGAACCCGGCCTCGACACCCGCGCCGTGCACGGACCGCACCTCGGCGAGACGGGTGCGATGAGCACGCCCATCGTCCACAGCGCCACGTTCTCGTTCGAGTCGCTCGACGACATGGTCGCGGCGCAGAACGCGGGCAGCGCCGGCTCGTTCTACCAACGCCAGGGCCATCCGACCATCCACGCGGTCGAGGAGCGCCTGGCCGCGCTCGAAGGCGCCGAGGCGTCGCTGCTGTTCCCGTCCGGCATGGGCGCGATCAGCAGCGCGTTCCTCGGTTACCTGAAGTCCGGCGATCACGTGGTGTGCGTCGACCCGTGCTACGGCGGCACGCAGGCGTTGTTGCAATGGGGGAAGGAGCGCTTGGGCTGGGACCACACGTTCGTGGACTCGCGCCGGCCCGACACGTGGGAGGCGGCATTCAAGCCCAACACGCGGCTGCTGCATCTTGAATCGCCGATCAACCCGACGTTGGTGTGCTTCGACATCACGCTCGCGGCAAAGCTGGGCCACGCGCGCGGTGCAATGGTCACCCTCGACAACACCATCGCCTCGCCCATCGGCCAGCAGCCGCTGGCGCTGGGCTGTGACCTGTCGCTCTACTCGGCGACCAAGTCGCTCGGCGGCCACAGTGACCTGCTCGCCGGCGTGGCGAGCGGCTCGCACGCGGCACTGCTGCCCGTGTACGCGGCGCGAACGGCATTCGGGCCCATCGCCGATCCGACCATGGCGTTCATGCTCGAGCGCAGTCTGAAGACCCTGCCGCTGCGCGTGCGCGCCGCCAACGCCAACGCGCTCGAACTCGCCCGCCGGCTCGCGGGGCATTCAGACGTTGCACGAGTGTTCTATCCCGGGCTGCCGAACCACGCGAGCCACGCCATCGCCGCCAGGCAGATGCACGAGGGCTTCGGCCCGCTGCTCGGCTTCGAGGTGAAGGGCGGTGCCGACGCGGCGCTGCGCGTGGTCAATGCACTCGGCATCATCCGCCATGGCGCGAGCCTCGGCGGCGTCGAGTCGCTGGCCTCGCTGGCGGCGTTCACCTCGCACAAGATGATCGGGCCGGAGGGCAGGAAGCGCGCCGGCATCCCCGAGGGCCTCGTGCGCGTTTCGGCGGGCATCGAGAGCGTGGCTGACCTGTGGGCCGACCTGCAGCAGGCGCTGGGCAAGGCCGCCGTGGTGCGGGCTTGAGGGTTGCCTGGGCTGGGGAGGGCCGCCGCCCCGGCGCCTGCCCGCGAGCTTGACCCTTCGCTGAAATCCCGCGTACCTCGCGCGTGTACGCAGGGCATTCCTGGCGTGGTATGCTCGTTCGCGCTTTGTGCGAATCCCTACCACCCAGCCGGAGGTTGCCAGTGAAGCGTTTCGTCTTGGGTCTGGCGGTGCTCGCTGCCCTGTGCACCGCCCCGACCGCACATGCCGCCGATACCAAATCCGCGAAGGCTGATGCGAAGGCCGCCAAGGAAGCGAAGGAGGCCAACAAGCTCGACGCCAAGGC
>JAYVCN010000383.1:0-4430 GCA_043749875.1 Candidatus Eiseniibacteriota bacterium
GGACGCCCTTCTATCCAGATAGCCTGAACCATGTCGCTCTGCCGCAAAGGTTCGTGAGTGCGCCAACGGCCACGCACATTCTTGGCGCGGCCAAGATCACCGGACAATTGGCGCCGGGCTGGAATGTCGGCACGGTCCAAGCCCTGACTCAGCGCGAGGAAACGCTGCTGGACACCAGCGGGGTCCGGTCGCGAGTCGGTGTGGAGCCCATGAGCTACTACGGCGTGTTCCGCGCCATGCACGAGATGAACGATCGCCGTCAGGGCCTCGGGCTCATGGCCATGACCACGGCGCGCTTCTTCCAGGGCCAAGCCGACCCGCTGCGTGACGAGGCGAACAAGGGCTCGCTCGTCGCCGCCATGGATGCGTGGACGTTCCTCGACAAGGATCGCACCTGGGTGATCTCGGGCTATGCGACCGGATCCACCGTGCAGGGCACCGCGGCGCGCATCAGCTCTCTGGAGCGGGGCTTCCCGCACTACTACCAGCGCCCCGACCGCCCCGGGCTCGGCCTGGACCCCACGGCGACCTCGCTCAGCGGCTGGGGGACGCGGTGGTGGCTCAACAAGCAGCAGGGCAGGATCATCTTCAACGCCGGCCTCGGCGCCATCTCGCCGGGATTCGACAACAACGACCTCGGCTTCCTCAACGGCGCCGACGTGGTGAACACACACGTGCTCGTGGGCTGGAATTGGAACGAGCCCAAAGGCTGGCGCCAGTTCGCCAACATCATGGGTGCGCTGACGAGCGGGTGGGATTTTGGTGGCAACAACACGTTCAAGGGCGCATGGCTCAACGGCAATCTCGAGCAGCGCAACCGCTGGAGTTGGAACGGCAGCACGTTCATCAACGGCACGGCGTTCAGCTCGCGCAAGACTCGCGGCGGTCCGCTCATGCTCTCGAAGCCCGCGGAGAGCCTGTCGCTGTACTTCGACACCGACGGCAACAAGCCATGGTTCTGGTCGATCAGCGCGAACCCGAGCGTATCGCAGGACGGCTCGTGGTCGCAGGAGGTGAATCCGAGCATCCGGTGGCGGCCGATGCCGAACCTGGGGCTGAGCGGTGGCCCCGACGTCTTCCGCGGCCACACCGACAGCCAGTTCATCGAGAACGTCGCGCCCACGGCGACCACCGGCTCACGCTTCGCACAGCTCGAGCAGACGCAGATCTCCATGAACCTGCGCGCGGACTATGCGGCCACGCCCAACGTGAGCGTGCAGCTTTATCTGCAGCCACTCGTCTCGACGTTGCGGTTCCACGGGCTGGTCGAGCTGGCGCGTTCGCGCAGCTACGAGTTCGTTCCCGTCGCGCTCATGAGCAACGGCAGGGCCGTGGGAACGAACAGTGGCACGTTCGGTTCGCTGCGCGGGAACGTGGTCGTGCGCTGGGAATACCACCCGGGCTCCAGCGCCTATTTCGTGTGGACGCAGGAGCGGGCGGATGTCGACGCCGTTTCCGAGTTCGACGTCAACCACAGCTACCAGCTCGCGTCGCGCTCCCCGGCGAACAACGTGTTCCTGATCAAGGTGGCGCACCACTTCGATATCTGAGCCGCAAGCGAAGTCCGAAGCCCGCCGCTGTGATGCCCTGCCGCGGCGTGTCTTGACCGCCCGCCCGCTTGCTGCGTTCAATTCTCCCGGCCGCCCATTCTCCGCACCCGGGAAGTCCGATGGCCCGTCCTGCCCTTCGAACCGCATGTGTCACGCTCGCGGCACTCCTCTTCGCGAACATCGCGAGCGCCCAGCCGCAACTGCGCGGACACTGGAGCGCACCGTTCGACATGCAGGGGGTGGGCATCCACGCCGCGCTGCTGCGCGGCCCCGAGGATCGCTGGCAAGTGACCTGGTGGTCCGGTTTCGACGGCCTCGTGCTGCACGCGTGGGACTACGTGCCGGGCCCTTTCGATTCGACCGCGAGCTTCCCGTCGCGCACGTTGGCTGCGACGCCCGACAATTTCTATGAATGCGGATTCACGACGACTGTGGCTGGCCGATTATTGTCGCTCGGCGGGCTGGTGCGCTATCACAATGACGGGTCCACGCGCGCAGTCTCCTACGACCCGCAGACCGGGCTCTCGACGCTCGCCACCCGACTCGCCATCGAGCGCTATGAACCCACGCTCACCGCTCTGGCCGACGGACGCGTCCTCGTGTCCGGCGGCACGCGCTGCATCTACGGAGTCGAGTTCGGAGGACGCTCGCCACGCCCCGGTGCGCCGCTCGAGCGCGAAGTGCGCGGCAACCTCCAGCGGCTCGCGCTGCATCCCGCGCCGGTGTGGCAGGACAGCACCGAGGACGGCTGGGGCTCCGCATTGCGACCGCCTGCGCTGGAGCAGCACTCCGCGATTTTCGACGCGGGCGGCTACGCTCGCATGCTGGTGTTCGGCGGGCACGACGCCACGAATCCGTCCGGCCCCGAGCTGGTGAACGACCGCATCTGGCAACTCGAGCGCTTCGATGAGGACCCCACGCGCGAGGTCGTGTGGACGTGGGACACGCTCGTGACCGCGCCAGATCCTTCGTTCGGCCGGCCCACGGGACGCTGGGCGCATGGGGCGATCCTCACGCCGGATCGGCGCATGATCGTGTTCGGCGGCCGCTCGGCGGCGGGCGCGCTGGGCGACGTGTGGGACCTGCAGCTCGCGGTGCCGTTCGGCGCGAGCGCGCCGTGGAGGCGTCTCGCGCCGGCGGCCGACCCGAGCTACGGCGCGCCCTCCCCCCGCTGGGGGCATGCGGTGGTCTACGATGACGCGGCCAATCGCATGCTGGTGTTCGGCGGCCGCGATGGCTCTGAATTAGCCGCGGACGATCTCTGGGAGCTCACGCTGGGGGGCGCCCCGGCGTGGCACAGGCTCACACCCAGCGGACAACCGCGCGAGGGACACAGCGCGGTGCTGGGGACCGCGGCCTTCCGCCGCGTGTGGTTGTTCGGCGGCCGCGGCCCGGGCGGCATGCGCAACGACGTGCTCGAGTACCGTCTGGATACAGGAACGTGGCGCACCCTGGGGCTCGTGGCGGGGAGTCCGGTGCCGCCGGCCCGCGCCGATCACGTCGCATTCCTCGGTGGCGATGACTACATGGTCGTCTCCGGCGGCGAGCTCGCGGATGGCTCGCTCGACGATCGCCAATGGCGTCTGCGGTTCCTCAATGTGTTCCAGGAACCGACGCAGCAGGTCTGGATCCAGGATCCCCCTACAGCTACCGGACCCGGACCACGCGCCGGCCACACGATCGTCCCCGAGGACGCACTGGTGACGTCGCGCAGGTTCGAGGTGTACGAGCCGGAGGTCCGCACCGCGGGTGTGCCCGGCGCCACGCACGAGTTGCCGGCCAGCGCGAAGCGATATGTCTACTTCTATCCCTCGCTGGTGGTGCTTCCCGGCGGTCATGTGTTCCATGCGAGTGGCGGCAATACCGCGACCCTCGACCTCGCGAGCGCGACGTGGACGCAGGTCGCGGGGGGAGCGGCCGGCGGCTCGGCCGGGCAGGTGGTGCACTATGCGCCGGGGCGGCTGATGCGCTGCGGGGGCAACTCACGCGCGAACATCACCGACGTGATCACGTTCGGCGCGAACGACCAGACGAGCGGCTGGGTGAATTGGACGCTCGGCCAGATGCAAAGCCGCATCCTGCACCGCGCGACGCTGCTGCCCACGGGCGACGTGCTGGTCACCGGTGGCGTGCGCGACATCGCCGACACGCAGGGCACGCGCATCCCACAGCTCTGGAACGAGACGACGGGATGGGGCGATGCCGCGACGCTCGACCCGGAACCCGTGCTGCGGAGTTATCACGGCACGGCGATCCTGCTCCCGGACGGTCGCGTGTTCACCGCCGGCGGCTCGACGTACGATGCGAGCCCGTACCAGGGCTGCGTGTACGAGCCGCCGTACTTATTCGACGCGAACGGCCAATACGTGCGGCAGACGATCATCCTCGGCGTGCCCGGGTCGGCGACTTACGGGAACGTGCTCACGTTGGGCACCCAGGTCACGGCCGACGCCGCGGGCATCGTCGGCGCGTGCCTCGTGCGTCCCAGTGCGGTCACGCACGATCCCAACTTCGAGCAGCGACGCGTGCCGCTCACCATCGTGCACGCAGGGGATTCGCTGCGAGTGACGCTGCCCGCCTCATCGAGTATGGCGCCGCCGGGCGACTACATGCTGTTCCTGATGCGTGACGTGAACGGGGTCACGATGCCCTCGATCGCGCGCTGGCTCCGGATACTGCCCGCGGGAGCCGTGCTGGGCGCTCCTCCTCCGCTCGAAGAGCGATTGTCGTTCGCACCGCCGTGGCCGAATCCCGCGCACGGGTCCATTCGGTTGCGGTTCACGCTGCCACGCGACGGCCCTGTACGCATCGCGGTGTACGACGCGGCCGGCCGCATCGTGCGCTCGCTCGGCCCCCCCGGGGCGGCCGCGGGCACGAACG
>JAYVCN010000384.1:0-2667 GCA_043749875.1 Candidatus Eiseniibacteriota bacterium
CTCGACTTCGCCCGCCACAGCGGCCGCTGGTGGCGCCTGCACGGCACCGGCACTGGGCGAAACCTGCACAACGGCCGCCGCGCAAGCCAGCGCGAGCGCACTGGTGCGAAGCAGCCAAGCCCGCCGGGTCCGGCGTTGCGTCGTCAACAGTCCTCCCTGGACAAGTGTGAGCGACTCGAGGCGTCCGTGCCGGGGCACGCTAGCAACCCACATGCAAGCACGTCAACGGCTAACCGACGGCGGTTGCCTCCGGTCCGACCACCGCCCCCTACCCTGCGATGCGCTCGACGTTGGCTCGCGGCACCGTGGCGCGCGAGCCGTCGTCGCCGAACTCCACCACCAGCACGCGCACCAGGGCCTCCGTATCCAGCGCCCGCAGCTCGGGAGGCAACTCCACGACCCGGCCCAGACGGCCGAACCATGGCTGCCGGATGACGCGCACCGCACTGCCGACCTCCAGCGAGCCGCTGCCCTCCGTCGAAGCTGGCGCTGCTCCCGTCATGCCCTCGCTCGGGATCAGCAGCTCCGGCCGCAGGACGCCGGCGCGGATCTGGGTCGCGCCGCTCACGGAGGCGACGCGTCCGGCGCTGGCGGTGAGCAGGTCCCAGGTGCGCCCGGCCATGGCGATGTGCCCGAAGCCTTCGGTGAGCACGATGGTCAGCCCCAGTTCCTCCTGGCCGGTGATGGCCACGCCGAGGTCGCGGCCAAGCAGCGCGCGCAGGTCCTGGTCATCGAATCCGCCCACCACGAGCGCGGCCACGCCGAGTTCGCGCGCGCGCAGGACGGTGGCGTGCGAGACATGACTCCCGCCCACGACCACCGCGCCGCGGTGCTCCGCCATCAGGGCTCCGGGCACGAGTGCTTCGTGAGCATGCGCGGTGGCGATGGCGATGCGCCCGAACGTCTCGCCGCCCACGCCGAAGATGCCCTGCACCAGCGCGCCGCGCGATTCGACGACCACGCCTTCGTCCACGAGCACCTCGGCGACCCGGCCGCGCACGTAAGCATTCACCTCGACTGGGATCGGCCGCTCGCGCAGCAGCAGCTGGCCCGTCACCGAGGACACGCTCTCGAGCGAGCCATCGGCGGGCGCCACGACCTGGTTCTTCATGAGCCCGAACAGGGCCCGGGCCGAGGCGATCGCCTCGTCCTTGCGCACGACGCTTCCGAGCGGCCGCAGCAGCGTGTCCGCGACCCGGGCGGGGTCCACCCCGAGCCGCGAGGCGAGATTGACGGTCTGGATGTTGCCCGGCAGCTCGGTGCGTGCGACGACCGTATCGGGGCCGACCGCGTCGCCCAGCTTCACCAGCACCTCGCCCTTGAGCGGCAGGCGCCGCTCGCGGCGCACGCTGGCGTCGGGAGCGACACGCAGCCCCGGCGTATACGAATGACCCACGCTCACACCTCCCGCGGGTAGAGGCCGAGCGCCTTGTTCCACTGGCGCAGCCGGGCAATCCGCTGAGCCGGCTCGACCGGCAGCAGGAACTCCCGGCGCCCGCGCGTGTCCACGACCACGCCGACGACGCCACCGCGCACCGTGCGCGTGACCGGTCTGCCGCGGCCAGCGCCAAGATCGAAGCCGCGCTCCGGCGTGGCGCTGACGCGCACGCGGCCCGAATCGGGAATCGGCAGCAGCACCAGCTCACCGAAGCCGACCTCGCGCCGCACGGGCGGGCCGGCATCCGGGACCAGTTCCACGCTCACACACGCCTCGCCCGGCTTGCCGCTGCCGAACGGAGCGACGCACGTGCCGAGCAGGATCAGGCAATCGCGCTCGAACACCTGCGTGGCGGCCTGCTCGTGCACCGTGGACAGCACGCCCAGCTGCGGGGTCATGAAGATGCTGTCCACCGCCAGCTCGGTCAGCCCCTCGGGCAGGAACGCGTCGATCATCATGAGCATGGCCTGGGACCTGCGCGGGGCGTGCGACAACACGCCGCCGGAACCCACCAGCAGCCCCAGGTCCACGAGGTTTACCAGTGAAGCTCCCGAACCCGACTGCTCGAACGTGTCGGAGATGTCGCGCGCCGTCTGCTTGCCCTTCAGGCCCACGGCGAGCGCCTTGTGCTGCTCGAACGATAGCCGCAGCGCCTCGCGGCAGATGGCCTGCTCGATGACCAGGTCCTCGAGCGTCTGCGGGATGGTCGTGGGCCGGATCATCTTGTTCTTGATGCGATTGCGCAGGTCGATCTCGTCGACCGGGAACGGAACCCAGCGCAGGATATTGCCGATACCCGCCTCGGCCATGACGTTCGAGACCGAATAACTCATGCCAAGGTTCGCCGACACGGTGCGATTGAACACGGTCTCGTCCGTGCCCGGGATCTTGAAGACGGAGAAGATGTCGGTGGTGGCGCCGCCGATGTCCACGCCCACGACCGCCATCGCATCACGCTTGGCGACCTTCTCGATGATGAGCCCGACCGCTCCCGGCGTGGGCATGATCGGCACCGGCGACCACGTCATGAGCTTCTTGTAGCCCGGGGCGTGCGCCATGACGTGCTCCATGAACAACTCGTGGATGGCGTCGCGCGCGGGCTTGAGGTTCTCGCGTTCCAAAGTCGGGCGCAGGTTCGGCACCACGCTGAGCGCGGTGCGACTGGCGAGGCAGGCCGACACCATCGCCGCCGCGCAACACTTCTTCCACTGGGAACTCGAATTCCCCGA
>JAYVCN010000385.1:0-2516 GCA_043749875.1 Candidatus Eiseniibacteriota bacterium
CGAGTTCGCGCCGTGGACCCGCGACGACACGACGCGCGCGGCCGTCGCCAGGCGCGCGAGCGCGTGGCGCCCCGACATCGCGCTGGTATTGCCGGCGTCGTTCTCGAGCGCGTGGCTGGCGTGGCGTTCGCGCGCGGGCGCTCGCGTCGGGTATCGCGGCGAGTGGCGCGACGCCCTGCTCACGCACGTGCTGCCGCGCTCGGCGCGCGGCGAGCGGCACCTGAGCGACGAGTTTCTGGAGTTGGGAAGCGTGCTGGGGCTGCGCGAGGTGGCGGTGCCGTTGCTCGTGCCGACGGCCGACGGCCGCGCCGCGGCAGCGTCCGCGCTCGTGCAGGCGGGCGGTGGCGAAGGCGCGCCCTATGCCGTGCTCGGGCCGCGTTCGGCCTACGGACCCGCGCGCGAGTGGTTCCCCGCGCGGTTCGCCGAGGCGGGCCGCGCATTGACGGCGCGCGGGCTGCGCGTCGTGGTATGCGGCACGGCCGCCGAAGCCGACACGTGCGACGCCGTGGCGCGGGGCGCCGGCGCTGGCGCCGTCTCGCTCGCCGGGCGAACGACGCTGCCGGCGCTGGTGGCGCTCGTCGCGGGGGCGCGCTTGGCCCTGTGCAACGACTCGGGGCTCGCACACGTCGCCGCCGCGACGGGCGCCCCGACGCTCCAGATTTACGGCTCTGCCGCCAGCGGCTGGACCGCGGCGCGCGGGCCACACGTACGCATCCTGCATCGCGCCCCGGTGTGCTCGCCGTGCTGGCGCCGCCACTGCGTGATCGGCACGCGCTGCCTGGACGCGGTGTCGGTGGCCTGGGTGATCCAGCAGGCCGACGCGCTCGCGGCGGAGGGGGCGTGAAGCTTGCGGTGCACGCGAGTGCGCACGCTCCCGGCAGCCGGTTGGCCGCGGCGCTCACCGGTCTGGCCGCCCGCGGACACGCGGTCGTGTGCCCGGGCTCGGGGGGAGCGAACCCGGCGCGCAGCGAGGTGGACATCGTGGTGGCGGGAGCGCGGCCGCTCGGGGCGGCCTGGCTCGCGGCACTCACGGGGGCGCGGGCGGTGGTGCTGTCGCTCGTCGCGGACGCGCATCGGCAGTGGGGGCCGCTCGACCGCTGGGCGTGGTCCGTGGCCGGCGCCTATGGGCTCATCGACGAACAGGAGGTGGACGCGTTCCTCGCTCAGGCGCCAGCCGAGGACCGCGAGCGCGTCGCGCTCTGGCCGCCCGCGTTCGCGTCGTCGTCCGCGCTGTCGGCCGCACGGTCGGCATCGTCGACGATGTCCGCGGCGTCCGACCGTGCGACGGACGACCCGAGCACGCTCGCCGATACCCAGCTGCTCGAGCGCTGCTGTGAGCGCGCGCTGGCGCGGCGCTCTGCCGGACCGGGGCGCTCGGCGCTGTTCGTGGACCGCGACGGCACGCTCATCGTCGAGCGCCATCACCTCGCGGATCCCGCCGGTGTGGAGTTGCTGCCGGGCGTGGCCGAGGCGCTGCGCAGCGCGCGCGCGCTGGGGCATCCGGTGGTGGTGGTGTCGAACCAGGCGGGTGTCGGGCGTGGCCAGTTCCCCGAGAGCGTCGTGCACGCCGTCATGGCCCGCTTGCGACAACTGCTGCGCGCACAGGGCGTCGAGCTCGACGCCGTGCGCTTCTGCCCGCACGCACCGCAGGCGGGCTGCGATTGTCGCAAGCCCGGCACGCGCCTGCTGCGCGAGGCAGCCGACGACCTGCGCCTGTCGCTGCCCGATTCGGTGATGGTGGGCGACAAGTGGATCGACGTCGCCGCCGGGCAATCGGCGCGGGCCGCGGGCGTGCTGGTGCGCACCGGGCATGGAGTGGAAGAACTCGCGCTCGAGCGCGGCGCGGGCGCGACGGCGGCGGACCGGGTGTGCGACGACCTGCCGGCCGCGGTGCGCTGGTTTCTCTCGCGAGAATCGTAGGCGCGAACCCTGAGCTGCCGAGCGGCGGGCTAGCGGTCGGGCGTCAGTCCCAGTTCGTAGTCGCGCCCGCCATCCAGCAGGCGGTAGTGCACCGCGTAGCCGGGCACGTGCAGCTGGCTGGCGTCGAGCCAGCGGTCCTCGACCATGTCCTCGAGCCGACGCGGGAACTCGCCCCGCTCGCGCCCGAACAGTTCCACGCCCGTGCGCAGGTCGCGCACCAGCGCCGACGCGTACACGTCCTGGTCGAGCCCCGGCGCGCGCGGGCTCGGAACGTGCGCGGCCGCGAACCGCACGACGATCACCGCCGCCAGCACGGCCGCTCCGACCGCGAGCTCGCGCATCCACACCGGCGCGCGGTGTGTGTCGCCGGGTGGCGCCAGCGCCAGCGGTGTGGGCGCCAGGCCCGGGTCGCGCCGGCCCACGAACTCGATCCACTGCGCCTCCATCATGCGGTGCAGGGCCTCGTAGGCCTCGTACTCCACGAGCGGCGCGGCCTCGACCACCTCGGCCACCGTGTGCTGGCCGTCGACGATGCCGAAGATCTCGCGCTCCTCGTCGGACAGCGGTTCATCCGGGTCGGGCAGGTCGTGCACGCC
>JAYVCN010000386.1:0-4515 GCA_043749875.1 Candidatus Eiseniibacteriota bacterium
CGCTGCTCGTCGCGCACGGCGCGGAGCACGGGATGCGGGCCGAAGAGCTCGTGCGCGCCGCGGCGGAGTTGCGCGCCTGGGTCGCGCGCCGCTGGCCCAACGCCCGCTGGCGCCGAGAATGGCCCGTACGCCATCGCCTGCCCGACGGCAGCGAGCTGAACGGCTACGCAGACCTGGTACTGGAGATGAGCGAAGGGCTGGTCCTGATCGACCACAAGTGCCTCGGTGGCACGCGCGAGGAAGCACTGGTGTCAGCAATCGCATACGGCGGCCAGCTGGCGGCTTACACGGCAGCACTCGAAGCCGCGACTGGCCGACCCGTGCTGGAGCGCTGGCTGCATCTGGTGCTGCAGGGGGAATGTGTGCGGATGGAGTGAGCGCGTGTGCTCTCGCGGCGTCGTCGAGTGCTGATTGTCGTGGTCCTGATCCTGTTGGTGCCTCTACTCTGTGGTTTCCGCTGCCCGAGGGTTGCTTCCTGTCGCGCCGGTCTCTTGCCGGTTGCGATTCTCACGAGGATTCTCACGCCATGTCTGATATCAGTCGCCGACGTACGGGCGAGCATCTGCGCAAACTCTTCGAGATCATCCTCCGAAACTCCGGTGTCATGTCCGGCCGAGAGGCGCTTGCGGCACTCGTGACACAGGTCGAACTGACTCCCTATGAGTCCGGCGACTATGCAACCGGGGGGCGACGGTTCGAGAAGATTCTCCGATTCGCCACCGTCGACACCGTCAAGGCGGGGTGGATGGTGAAGAACAAGGGCCTGTGGTCCATCACGGAAGAGGGACGTCAGGCTCTGGTGCGTCATACCGACCCCGAGACGTTCTATAAGGAGGCGGTTCGACTGTACGCCGCCTGGCGCTCGAACCAGCCCACTTCGGAACCCACCACGAGCGATGAGGCGGCTGACGAGACCTCTGGCAAGGCCGCCAGTATCACGTATGAAGAGGCGGAGGAGCAGGCCTGGGCGGAGATCGACACCTACCTGCGTGGTATGAACCCGTACGAGTTTCAGGAGCTCGTCGCCTCGCTGCTGCGCGGAATGGGATACCACGTCGCGTGGATTGCCCCGCCGGGCAGGGATGGCGGTACTGACATCCTTGCCTGGAGCGATCCGCTGGGAACACGCCCTCCTCGTATCAAGGTCCAGGTCAAGCGTCAGCAGCAAGCTGTGGCGGTCGATGGGCTGCGCTCCTTTATGGCGGTACTTGGGGATGACGATGTCGGCCTGTTTGTGTCTACGGGCGGGTTCACGCGCGACGCTCGCGATGAAGCGCGCACGCAGGAGAAGCGTCGCGTCACGCTGCTCGACATGGAGGCATTGGTCGAGCTGTGGATTGAGCACTACGACAAGCTGGACGAGCAGGGTCGTCGTCGGCTACCTCTCCAGCCCATCTGGTTCCTCGCGCCTCAGAACTGACGCCAGTCACGCTGACGCCGTCACGACCCCCATTGGAGTCATGCCCTCACCATGTCCCTGTCCCCGTTTCTCACTGACCTCGATGAGCGCGCCAAAGTGCGCGGCTCCAGGGATCCGCTCGGCGTACAGCCAGTATGGGACAGCTTCGGTCGGGGGCTCATCGGGAACCTGACCACGGTCTCCAACTCGGTCCGTGACTTCAAAGAACTGTTGCTCGGCTACTGGTTCGTCGGACGCATCGTTCAAGACGACGACGCCAAAAAGTCACTCGCCGTGTTCCTGCGTTGGGAGCAACTCGCTTCGTATGCAAGAGCGTTGCGTGAGGACAAGGGGTTCCGCGGCACCGAGCGCGTACGCAAGACGCTCGCGGATGAACCGAGCACGCTGCGCATCGCCGCAGATGCCCAGAGCCAGATCCTGGCCGACCAGCAGCGCTATGGCCTATGGGGTCTGTTCAGCGTGCCGGCGCAGAACTCTGGCCTCTTGGCGGGCACCCCTAGAAAGCTCACCCCTGCCGCGCTGGATTTGGTCGAGGCCCATTACCAGCGCGTGCTCGATGCCAACGCTCGCTCGCATTCCGACCGGATCACGAAGTGTCTGGCGGGGAGCAGTTGGTCTCTGGACCATGAAGGTGCGGATCGAGAGTTGCTCGTTATGATCGGAAAGCTCCTCGTGTCGCCGCTCAAGTCAGCCGAGCTGGCGTTCTACCGCGAACACCTGCTGTATGGCGGGCCCAGCAATCCTGTGCGGCGCGAGCAGCAGGTGTTCGCAGAGGTGCTCACTGACCAGTTGGACGTCCTGAAGGACGACTGGACGCCCGCCGCGCTCGAGGCACTCGCCCGTGGTTGCGAACGAAGGGGGGGTGCCGGCGCGAGCGCGGCGCAGCGCCTGCGCGACATCCTCGCCTGCGAATCCGTGCTGGCACCGTCCGCGTGGCTTTTCGACCACCTCCTCGCCAAACATGGGCAGGCGCTGTCCACAGTGGTCTCGGGGGTGCGGCTCAGCTGGGGCAATCGCATGCTATCGGTGCGGGCCGGCGAGTTCTCGGAGCTGTTCCCTCGAGTGCGGGGAGGCTCGCCCACCGACGACACCGCTGAGCGCTGGTTGCGACTCGCGTCAGCCCTCATCGAAGGCAACTTCTCAGTGGCCCTCCACCTGCTGCTTGATCAAAACCGTGACATCGCGGGCCAGCGCGGCGGTGCGCCTTGGGTCACGATCGAGTCCGGCAAGTTGCGCGTCATGATGCGAGATGGGGAGGAGGGCGCACTGCCCGAGCGGAGTGAGCTCCCTCAACTTTGGCGCCATGCCTACTTCTTATCCTCGACGCGGGACGTGGCGCGCTCGCTGGCGCCGGGGACGGCTTGATGAGCGCGGAGATTCCAAGGTCAGTGCTCTCGGCACACCTCAAGGAGTCTATCGCCGGCCGTCGCGTTCTGGCCGCGGTGTTCACCACGATGGAATTCGATCCCGGCTTCTTCGAGCAGGAAGTGCTTCCCGTCGTGCTTGGCGCTGGCAATCATCACGCGGTCCGCATCAGACTCGCCCAGCTCGAAGACGCGCTCCGAGGTGTGCCGCACGGTGTGGCCGTCTTCTACGATCAGGATCATCTGCAGGGAAGCGAAACACCCAGGCTCGACGTGAGCCGTATTCCCGTGCGCGTCCGAAATGGCGTGTTCCATCCTAAGACCATGTTCCTGCTGGTCGAAGGGATGCGCGAGGGCGCTACCGACGAGCCCAAATCCAGCGACGGCGATGAAGCCGAGGAGCCGCCAAGGTCGGTGCTGGTCACGGCGATGTCAGCCAATCTCACCCGCTCTGGTTGGTGGACTAACGTCGAAGTCGCGCACACGGAGGAGATCAACGCCGGGGATCGGACCCGTCTCCGGAAGTCGATCACGAGGTTCCTGGACGGGCTCGATAGGGTGTCGACCGTTACTGGGACCAGCCATGATCCGCTTGCCCAGATACGGGAGTTCTTGCGGGGGACTCATCCCATCGAGCATCGCTCTGTGGGGGGCGGCCTCCACCCGCACTTCTATGACGGCAAGGACGGCCTCGTGGAGTTCCTGCGCTCTGCTGCCGGAACCGCTCTCGACGGAATGTATCTCGAAGTGATCTCGCCGTACTTCGACAACACGCCTGTGTGCCGGGCACTGACCCAACTGCGCGAAGCCTTCCTGCCGAGGGAAGTACGTGTGTTCTTGCCGCGCAACGATGCCGGCGAGGCGCTGTGCAACGAACGCATGCATGCTTGGCTTCGCACGCAACCCGACTGCCAGTGGGGCCGTCTTCCGGCGGATCTGCTTCGACTGAGCCAGCAGAAGGATGCCAAGGAGCGATTCGTTCACGCCAAGGTGTATCGCTTCTTCGGCCTTAAGCCCAAACGCGAGTACTTGTTCGTCGGCTCGCCGAACCTGACGTTGCCGGGGCACTCAGGGACAGGGAACCAGGAGGCAGGCTTCCTGGTTGAAGTGAAGTCCTCAGCGCGCATGGATTGGTGGCTCGAACCCGACGAGAAGCAGCCGCTCGCTTTCCGCCACGAGTCCGAGTCGGACACATCAGCCACAGGCGGCGGAACCCCGCTCCGGCTGCGCTTCGACTGGAGCACACAATCGGGTGAGGCCTACTGGGATGACGACGCTCGATCGCCGCTCCACGCCATCGAGCAGGCCGGCGTGCAACTCTTCGATGTGCCGTCGCTGGATCCACGCAAATGGGTGTCTCTGGGCGAAGCAGCGTCGCGCGCGCTCCATCAGGTGTTGGCTACCACGGCTCTGCTCCACGCAGTGGCTGCCAAGCGCCCCGGGGTGCAGCTCCTCGTCCAGGAGTCTGGCATGGAGTGCCGGCCATCGCTGCTTACCGAGCTCTCGCCCGCTGAGATCATGCGCTACTGGGCGACGCTCGGCGCCAATGAGCGAGAGCAACTCATCGAGGAACACGGCGAGGCGGCCTTGGCGGCCATCGGCGGCTCGGAGTGGATCGCGCGCTATGTGCGTCCGGCCAGCACCGACTCCTTCTTCGACCGCTTTGCCGGCGTGTTCCAGGCGTTCGCGGCACTCGAGCGCACGGCATCGGCCCAGCTCGAGAAGAACGAG
>JAYVCN010000387.1:0-3242 GCA_043749875.1 Candidatus Eiseniibacteriota bacterium
GTAGAGCCCGGCCGCGAGCGAGCGACCGGCAGCGAACGTGACCACGTGGTCGCTCAACGGTCCGCTCAACTCGGTGCGGGCGCGGATCCGCCCGCTCACGTCGAGCAGGTCCAGCACCGCGGGGGCGCCCGCGGGCAGCGACAGCTTCACCTGCGCGACTTGGCGATCTCCGCCGACCGCCGCAAGCCGCAGCCGCGGCGCGCTGGCGGCCGCCACCTCCGTCGTGGCGGGATCATTCACGCCGGCCGCGTAGATGCGCGGGACGCCGCCGCGCGCATCCCGCCACGCCACCACCACCTTGCCGCCGGCGACCGAGGCGATCGCGGGCTGGTCCTGCACACCCGGTGCTGACGTGAGCACCCCGCCATTCACCGCCCAGCCCGGAGCCACGAGGCCGCTCGCGAGGACGTGTTGTGCGTACAGGTCGGCGGTGCCACTCCTGTCGTCGCGCCACACCGCGAAGAAGCCGCCCGCGCCGTCTCCCGCGAGAACGGTTTCGCCCTGGGCGCCACTGGCGCTGCACAGCGGCGTGCCGTCGGTCGTGAACCCGGGCGCCAGCGAACCATTGCCGAGGATGTGGGAATAGCGCAGGTCGCCCTCGAGCCCCGCGCGCTGGTCGAGCCAGATCAGCCACAGCCCGCCCGTGCCGTCGCGCGTGATGCGCGGCTGGCTCTGTGCCCCGAGCGCGTCGCACACGGGGGTCCCGTAGAATTGCCAGCCCAGCGCGCGCGAGCCGTCCGCGTTGATGCGCAGCGCGAAGATGTCGGTCGAGCGCGTGGCCGCGCGCGGATCGGTCCACGCCAGCAGCGCGCCGCCCGCGCCGTCCGGCGCCACGTGCACGTCGGTCTGGTCGTTCCCGACGCTGACGAGCGGGACCGGCAGATCACCCCACGGTCGCGTCCCGTTCGCGGCGAGCTTCCACACCGCGATGTCCTTGCTGCCGGTCGCGTTGGAATCGTAGTACGGCAGCGCGGCGATCAACCCGCCCGCGCCGTCGCTGCACGCGTCGATGGCATCGGCGTTGAAAAACTGGAGCGTCGAGGACAGCTGCACCGAGAATTCGACCGCTCCGTTGCCGGCGACGATGGCGGCGCGCATGGTCCAGAACGAGGTCGCGTCGCTGTCCTTGGCCACGAGCAGCGTGCGCCCGGCCAAGCCCGGCACCAACGCCGGATGGCGCAGCGGCATCTGCAGCGCCACCGGGAAGCCGGCGCTGGCGCTGCCGCCACTGCGCACGCGGGTCAGCATCGGGCTCGCGGTGGCGGCGCGGTCCGAGACCACCACCAGTTGCGAGTCCGACGCGACCGCGGTCCGCAGTGGTTCGCTGGCTTCGAGCGACACGGGCAGCAGGGAGGGCCCGAATGCGAAGCCGCCGTCGGGTGAGCCCGCGGCATTCACGTGCACGCCGCCGACCAGCAGCGACACGGTCTTGAAGCTGACGATGGCCCCGCCATGCCCGTCGGAGCCCACGCTGGGGCGCGACTGGGCCTCGGCCGGAACGGGACCGATCGGCACGCCGTCCGCCCACGCCACCGGCGGGCGGGCGAGCAGCAGGGCGGCGAGCAGCAGCGTGTGCGAGTGCGAGGTGCGGGTGGGCATCGGGTTTCTGGGGGGCAGGGGAGCTTCT
Source organism: Candidatus Eiseniibacteriota bacterium (assembly GCA_043749875.1). Lineage (GTDB taxonomy): Bacteria > Eisenbacteria > RBG-16-71-46 > RBG-16-71-46 > RBG-16-71-46 > JAIOPA01. Next base: position 1,628 of record JAYVCN010000387.1, read on the forward strand.
CGGCGCGCGGCCATTCATTGTACATGGGCCGCGGCCGGCCGGTGTGCACGATTCAATGGCCGAGTCAGCCGTGCACGATGGGCAGCTCGCAGCAGTCGCCGGTGGGGATGGGCCGTCCGTGCGGACATCGGCGCGGGTGCCCGAGGAATGAGCAGATGGAGTTGGCCACGGTCGGGTCGATGACGTGCTCCATGAGGCACGCGGTCTGCGCGACCTCGTGCTCGGGCAGGTGGAGCGCCGAAGAGAACAGCACCTCGGCCAGCCGGCGGCGGCGGATCAGGTCGCGTGCGCGACCCCGGCCGCGCGGGGTGAACGCCAGCGTCTCGAGCCCTGGCTCCAGCAGTCCGCTCTCGCGCATGCCCTTGAGCGTCCGCCGCGTGTCCACGACGTCCGGCAGTCGCACGCGCTCTGGAGCCAGCGCCGCGCGTCGCTCGTCGGCGAGCCACAACTGGATGAGCACCTCGTCGTAGCGGCGCTCGATCTCCTGGCTCGGCACGGTGAGGTCGGTGAGCCGGCCATGCGAGAGTTCGATGCGCCGGTCCGCCAGCAGCCCGACGCGCAGCGCATGCGTCACGGTGACCAGCGTATGGCCCTCGGCGTGCAGTTCCTCGAACAGCGTCAATACCTTGGCTTCGTTGTCCTCGTCGAGATTGCCGGTCGGCTCGTCAGCGAGCAGCAGCTGCGGCTGGTTGACGAGCGCGCGCGCGACGCACACCCGTTGCTGTTCGCCGCCCGAGAGCTGGCTCGGCAGGTGGCTGGCGCGGTCGAGGAGGCCGACGCGATCCAGGGCGGCGCGCGCCTCGGGCGCATCGGCCACCGAGTGGTAGTGCTGCGCCACCATGACGTTCTCGAGCGCGGTGAGGTAGGGCAGCAGGTGGAACTGCTGGAACACGATGCCGACTTTTTCACGGCGGAATTTCGCGCGCCCGGTTTCGTTGAGCGCGCTCACTTCGACGCCGTCCACCCACACGCGTCCGGCCGTGGGCGTGTCGAGCGCACCCAGCAGGTGCATGAGCGTGCTCTTGCCCGAGCCCGATGGCCCCATCACCGACAGCCACTCACCGCGCTCGATGGTGAGGTCCACGCCGTCGAGTGCCTTGAGCGTCGCATAGTGGCGGGCAACACCCTCCAGACGCACCAGCGGCTCGCTCATCCGTCCTCCCGCAACGCGCGCGCAGGTTCCACGGCGAGCGCCAGTCGGATCGGGCCGGCGGCGGCGAGCAGCGCGATGAGCACCGCGAGCGACACGATCCGCGGTGGCACACCCGGCTGGAGCGAGAGCGTGGCGTGGAACACCTCGCGGCCGATGAATAGCGCGAACGCCGCGCCGAGCACCCAGCCGGCGATGCCGCCGGCGAGGCCGATGGCCAGCGACTCCGCGAGGAAGCGGCCGATGATGCGCCGCCGCGGCGCGCCGATCGCCTTCAAGAGCGCGATCTCGCGCCGCCGCTCGAGCGCCAGGTCGGTCAACGTCCCGTACGCCGACAGCGCGCCGGCGACGAGCGCGGCGAGCGTGACGAGCAGCATCAGACGTCGCATGCGGTCGAGCAGGCCCTGCTCGGTGGCCGAGAGCGCGTGCAGCGGCAGGGCGGAGATCGGCCCGCCTTCGTCGTTG
>JAYVCN010000388.1:0-4925 GCA_043749875.1 Candidatus Eiseniibacteriota bacterium
GTACGCCATGTCCTCCGACATGTGGTGCTCGTGCACGCAGTACATGAACATCGACGGGTACGACGCCGGCACGTAGAGCTTGCGAACGTCGACTTCGCCGAGGAAGCCCAGCATTGTGGCGGTCGAGGTGTGGTCCTGCGAGATGCATGCAGCAAAGCCTTGCAGCACGGCGGAATTCGAAAGATGCACGCACGAGTAGCAGGTCATGGCGGGACTCCGCGGCTAGGGACAGTCGCGGGGGGCAGCTCTATTTCTACCATGAGCGTTCGCGGCGCCCGTGGAGACGCCGCAGGCGCGATTCGTGTAGCTCGACAAGAAGTTTCGTCAACGCAGCCATGTTTCATCCTCGGCGGCCACGCTGCGCGTGCTGGCGAGCAGCTCTCGAACGAGCCGCGGGTCGCGAGAGATTCGGCCAGAATTGTGTGTCAAGATAATTCGTTCCGCGCGTCGCGACCTGACTCATTCCGTACCGCCCCCAGGCCAAGCCGGCACCGCTTGGTGAACGGCGAACCTCGGTCCAGCCGCCACTTCCATCGACTCGCTTCCAGGAAGCACGAGATCTCCCACCGCCCGCGCCCAAAGTTCTCCCCGCGATGCCGTGTAGTGCATAGTCGCGCCCTCATGCCCATCCCCGCGCTGCGCTTCGATCAAGTGATGAAACAATTCCCGCTCGGCGACGGCCTCGTACGCGCGCTCGACGGCCTCACGCTCGAAGTACCCGCCGGAGGCTTCACCGCCATCGTCGGCCGCAGCGGCTCGGGCAAGAGCACGCTCCTGAACCTTGCCGCCGGCATCGACGTGCCCGATGCCGGAGAAGTGTTCGTAGCCGGGCAGCCGCTATCGCGGCTCTCGGACGACGCGCTCACAAGGCTTCGCCGCGAAAAAATCGGTGTCGTGTATCAGTTCTTCCACCTGCTGCCGACGCTCGACGTGCGCGAGAATGTCGCGTTACCCCTGCTGCTGGAGGGCATGCACGAACGCGAAGCACTGGTCCAGGCCGACGCACTGCTCGCCGAGGTCGGGCTCATGCCCCGCGCGCGCGCCCGGCCGCACACGCTGTCGGGCGGCGAGCTGCAGCGCGCCGCGGTCGCACGCGCGCTCGTGCATGCGCCGGCGCTGGTGCTGGCGGACGAGCCCACCGGCAACCTCGACAGCCGCTCCGCGGCGCAGGTGGTGGAGCTGCTGGTCTCGCTCGTCCGCCGACACGGGGCGACGCTGGTGATGGTGACCCACAGCCGCGAGGCGGCCGACGCCGCCGACCGCGTGGTGACGCTTTCGGATGGCCGGGTCGTGCAGAACGACGTGAGCACCGCCCGCCCGGAAGGCGAAAAGCTCTAATGCCGCTCCTGCCCTGGCTGCTCCTGCGCCGCTGGCGAACCGAGCGTGCACGCGTGCTGCTCACCGTGCTGGGCGTGGCGCTCGGCGTGTCCGTGTTCGTGGCGGTGCAGCTCGCCAGTCGTTCGGCGATGGCGTCGTTCTCCGATACCGTGGACGCGGTGAGCGGGCGCGCCAATCTTCAGATCTCAGCAGTGGCCGACGGCTTCGACGAGCGGCTCTATGCACGCATCCGGCGCGAGCCGGGTGTTCTGGCGGCCGCACCTGTTGTCGAGGTGGACGCGCTGGCAAGAGCCGGCCGCGCCCCCGTGGCCGATAGCGCAAGCGCAGTCGAGATCGGCACGCGCGCCGGCTACGACGAGACGCTCATGGTGCTCGGCCTCGACCCGTTCGTCGAGCGGCCGTTCGCGCGGCTGGCCGAGGCTCCAGAATCGCTCGATGTCGCCGCCGCGATGTCACTGCTCACGCGGCCCGGCAGCATCGCCATCACGCGCACGCTCGCCGCGCGGCACGGACTCTCGCGCGGCGACACGCTCACCGTGCTCGCCTCGGGCGTGCCGGTGCCGCTCACGGTGACCGCCATCCTCGGCAGCGAGGCGTTGCAGCAGGCCATGGGCGGCAATGTGGTGATCGCCGACATCGCCACCGTGCAGGAGGTGTTCGCACGGACGGGCCGGCTCGATCGTGTAGACCTCATCGTCGCACCGGGCGATCGGGATCGTGTGAGCACGTCACTCGCAAAATGGCTGCCGGCCGACGCGCGCCCCGAACGGCCGCAGGCCCGCACGCAGCAGGTCGAGAACCTCGTGAGCGCTTTCTCGTTGAACCTGCTGGCGCTGTCGTTCATTGCCATTTTCGTGAGCACGTTTCTGATCTTTAATGCGGTCGCGCTGGCCGTCGTGCGGCAGCGGCGTGACATCGGCGTGCTGCGGGCACTCGGGCTCACCCGCGGTCAGGTCGTGACGCTGTTCCTCGGCGAAGGCCTGCTGCTGGGGGCAAGCGGCGGGCTCGCAGGTGCCGTGCTCGGGGCACTGGTCGCGAACCTGGCGCTGCACCAGGTCGGCCGCACACTCACCGTGCTCTACCTGGTCGGGCAGACGACGCGACTGTGGCTGGACCCCAGCACGCTTATTGCGGGCTTCGCTCTCGGCATCGTGTCGGCACTTGTCTCAGCGTTGGCGCCGGCGTTGGAAGCATCGCGCACGCGGCCGGGCGCGACGCTGCGCGAAGGCTCGCAGCTCGAGGCCGGGCGCATGCCCTACCGGCAACTCGGCGTGGCAGGGGGCCTGGCGTTGATCGCGGCGGGCGGCGTCGCGGCGTGGACGATCGCCGCGCGACAGCCCATGGGAGGCTTTGTGTCGGCGTTCCTGCTGCTCGCCGGCTTCTCGCTGGTGGCGCCGCTGTGGACGCTGGCCGCCGAGCGCCTCGCGTCGCCGATCGCGCGGCGCTTCGGCATCGCGGCCACGCTCGGCGCGCGCGCCGTGCGCGAGAGCGCGGCGCGCGCCAGCGTGGTGATCGCGGCGGTCATGGTGGCGGTGGGCATGCTGGTGGCGCTCACCATCATGGTCGGGAGCTTTCGCGCCACGGTGGACACGTGGATCACGCAGTCGCTGCGCGGCGACCTGTACGTGGAGCCGGTGGGCCATCGCGCCAGCCAACGCGCCAGTTCTTTGCCCCCAGAGTTGGTGCTCGGCACCCGCGGTCTTCCGGGCGTCGCCGCGGTGGATACGTATCGCGCCAGCTCGCTCGTGCTCGACGGGCTGCTCGCGAACGTCGTCGGTGTCGAGTTCGAGGTGCAGCGCAAGTTTGGGCGCCTGCAGTTCGTGGGTGGGGCGGACGCGAGAATTGTGCTCGCGCGTGCTCTCTCAGAAAATGGCGTGATCGTGACCGAGAGCTTCGCGCACCGCCATCGCGTGCATGCCGGGCAACTGCTGGCGCTCCCGACGCCCGCAGGGCGAGTCATGGTCCCGATCGAGGGCGTGTTCTATGACTACAGCACCGACGCGGGCGCTGTGCTCATGGACCGGGCACTTTATGCGAAGCTCTGGCGCGACGACCGCACCGAGAGCATGGCGCTTTATCTTGAGCCCGGCATGCCGAGCGATTCGATACGCGCGGCGTTCGTGCGGCTGGCGGGCCCGGGGCGCCTGCTGCACGTGACACCCAACTCGGAGCTGCGAAAGCGTGTATTGTTGGTGTTCGACGAGACGTTCCAGATCACCTGGGTGCTTCAGACTATCGCGGTGTTCGTCTCGGTGCTGGGTGTGATCAGCACGCTCACCACACTGGTGTTGCAGCGCCGCCGCGAGCTGGCGGTGTTGCGCGCCGCGGGTGCGTTGCGTGGCCAGGTGCGCACGCTGGTGCTGGTGGAGAGCGGTGTGCTGGGAGCGGCGGGCTCATTGCTCGGCTGCGCTGCTGGAATCGTGCTGGCGCTGCTGTTGGTACACGTCATCAACCGTCAATTCTTCGGCTGGAGCATCCGCATGTCCGTGGACCCCTGGGTATTCGTGCGCGCCGTCGTGTTGATGACCGTCACCGCCACGCTCGCCGGGCTGCTGCCCGCCCGCCTCGCCGCTGGCCGCGCCACGGCCAGCGCGCTGAGGGTCGAGTGAGCGCGCGGCGCGGGAAGCCGAGCGTTTGGCTGCTGGCGGGGGCCGTGCTCACGCTCTGTGCCGCAGCCCCGACCGTACCCACGACGCGCCCGAGAACTTCGATGCCTGCGGAAGCGCAGGCGATCCAAACAGACAGTGAGGGCTTCCGGCTCGCCGTGCCGCCCTACGCGTTCGTGTTCCCGCTCGACCACGCGGCGCACCCGACGTTCCGCAGCGAGTGGTGGTACTACACGGGACATCTGCACGCCGGCCTGCGCACGTTCGGCTACGAGGTCACGTTCTTCCGGCTCGGCGTGCCGATCGCTGGCGCAGGCAAGGGTGGCTCGGCGTGGCGCGCACGCCAGTTGATGTTTCGGCACCTGGCAGTCACGGACGAGACCGCCGGGCGCTTCCTGAGCGACGACCGCGCGGAGCGTCAGGCCATGGATCTCGCCGGCGCGGACAGCACGCGCTACCTGGTGTGGATCGGCGACGATTACGCCGGCCTCGAGGCCGACCGCCGCACCCACCGTGTGGTCGGCCGCGACAGCCTGTTCGCGCTCGACCTGCGGCTCACGCCGGAGAAACCGCCGGTCGTGCATGGCGAACGCGGCGTGAGCCAGAAGACAGCGGGCGAGGGGAACGCCTCGCACTACTACTCGTTCACGCGCCTCGCCACGCGCGGCCGACTCGTGCTCGGCAAGGACACGCTGGCCGTGGACGGGCGCTCGTGGATGGATCACGAGTTCGGGAGCGATCGACTCAGGGACACGCATGCCGGCTGGGATTGGTTCAGCGTGCAGCTCTCGGATGGCCGCGACCTCATGTTGTATCGGCTGCGGTTGAAGGGTGGGGGGCTCGAGCCTTTCTCGGCCGGCACGCTGGTGGATGCCGCGGGCAAGGCGAAGCATATCCGCTACACCGAGTTCGATACCGGCCCGACCGGTGACTGGCTGAGTCCACGCACGGGTGGCCAGTACCCGAGCGGCTGGATCGTGC
>JAYVCN010000389.1:0-9528 GCA_043749875.1 Candidatus Eiseniibacteriota bacterium
GCCGCCCTTGGGCCGAGCGATGCCTCGCTTTTCGAGCTTCGTTACGGGGTGACCCCCGCGGGCAACTTCGAGCGGGGTGCTTCGATCGTGCACGAGAACGTGTCCCTCGAGGCTGTCGCAAAGCGATTCGGTCTCTCGCCGGACGACGCCGGGCGACGGCTCGCAGAAGCTCGAGGCAAGCTCCTGGCGGTCCGTGCAAAGCGCGTCCGTCCCCGCCGCGACGAGAAAGTGATCGCCGCATGGAACGGATTGATGATCTCGGCCTATGCACGCGGGGCTCGGATACTCGGCGAGACCGACCTCGCCGCCCGGGCTGAACGAGCAGCCGACTTCGCATGGAGCCACTTGTACGACCCGCAAGTGCAGGCTCTCAAGCGTCGCTGGCGAGACGGCGAGGCGGCGGGCGAGGGACAACTCGCCGACTATGCAGATCTGGCGCGGGGGTTCATCGATCTCTACGAGGCCACCTACGAGCCCAAGTGGCTCTCGCGAGCCGTGTGGCTTACGGAGATAGAGGTCAAGCGGTTCGGGGATGCACACGACGGAGGCCTGTTCGACAGCCCTGCCGGCGATCCCCACGTCAGCATTCGGTTCAAGGAATCATCCGATGGAGCCGAGCTGGCCGGTAATTCCATCGCGCTCGCCAACCTCGAGCTCCTGGGAACACTGCTCGACCGCGAGGAGTGGCGCTCCAAGGCCGGAAAGGGCTTCGACCACTTCGCCCGGAAGCTCGCGGATTCCCCCACGAAAATGGCTCAGATGCTGGCTGCGATGGATCTCGAGCAATCGATCCCACGCCACGTCGTGATCGCAGGCGACCCCGCGGATCCAGCCACGCGCGCGATGCTGCGCGAGTTCGACAGGCGCTTCCTTCCGCACGATCTGCTACTGCTGGCCGGGGCCGGCGAGGCGAGGAAGCGGCTCGAGGGGCTCGCGCCATTCGTCGAGCCGCTGACTCGCACGCGGGGCACCGCCACCGCGTACGTGTGCGTGAACTACGCCTGCCAGCTTCCGACGACGGACCCCAAAACCTTCGCCGCACAGCTGGACCAAGTCGCCGTCCTCAGGCGATGACCCTTGTGGAACAACCAGGGCGTAAGCCGCCGTCACCAGGACGGAGCGACTTCGGCCGATGATCCCGAGGGCCTGCGTCAAGACCGTACGTGACGCGGCTCGAGCTGGACGATTTCAGCTGATCCGTAAATGAATCCGAGCACGAGCCCGTAAACGAGGTGCCCCATCAAGCTGCCACCGGCTGCCAGCATGGAGCCGCTGAACAGCCCCATCCCCATCATGGGCATCACGACCAGTTGCGCCATCAGCCACGGCAGCAGGCTGAAGATGGCACCGCGGACCGCGGGCGCCCCCGGGGTGCGCGCCACGAACACGGCCGCGTAGCCCAGCGCGAGGACAGTGCCGATCATGAAGTGCGCCACCCAACCGACGGCGACGTTGCCCCCCATCTTCGAGCCGAGCATCGCGCCGATATTCATGGGCGGCATCCCCATCCTGGGCGCCAGCAGCATCAGCATCGTCATCACGCCGGTACCCGCGAGTCCAGCCAGGACCGCCCGCCCTGCGTTCAGCTTCGCCATCGTATCCTCCTTGGTGTCAGCCTTGGCGTTGGATGGCACGCTCCGGCCATCTGGCCCGGTGCCCCATACCCGCTGGGCCTCACACTCGTGGGTGCAGGTGCCCGCGACAGCGTTACAACTGTACAAAGGGGTCGATGAGCATTGCGTGACCCAGAAGCCAGTCTGTAACGCCGGGCCCGGCTACTGCACTTACGATTGAGGGCGGAAGCAGGAGGTGATCGGCGGGGACGGGGGATAGGCCCCGCAGCTCGCCCGGCCCGCGAAGAACTTCACTCGAGGAGGAACAATGCGTCGCTTCGTCCCGTTGCTCGTCGTCGCACTCATCGCCATCACCGTTGGCACGTCGGTCGCTTCCAAGGACGGAAAGTCGCCGCACACCGCGTTGCAGGGCTATTGTCCCGTCGCCTACGTGGTCATGGGCAAGGCCGTGAAGGGCGATCCCAAGGTCTCCAGCGTCAACGAGGGGCACCGCTACCTGTTCGTGAACGCCGACGCCAAGAAGATGTTCGACGCCGAGCCGACCAAGTACCAGGTCGCCTACGAAGGTTGGTGCGCGACGGCCGTCTCGATGGGCAAGAAGCTGAAAAGCGACCCCAAACTTTTCACCCTCCACGACGGTAGGACGTACCTATTCTCGAATGCAGAGGCCAAGAAGACATTCGATGGCATGCCTGACGGCGTGATCAAGAGGGCCGACGCTCAGTGGGCCTTGCTCGAGCGCAAGTGACGCAGCGCGGCGAGCTGGGCAACACGACGGGCGCCCTCTGTGGGACGCCCGTTCCGCTGTCGCCCGTACGCCTCGCCAAGCGTAAAGCGCTTGCGCGCGCTCGCGCAGAAACACCCGTCACTGAGCCGGGTTCGGCGCCCTCCCCTTCACCGCAGTCTCCTCCGGCGCCCGCACCTTGAGCGCCTCCATCGCGAAGTACTCCGGCAGCCCGAGCCGGTCCACCAGCCGGGCGGTCTCGCGGTTGCGCTCTTCCACGCGCTGCCAGAACTCGCGCTCGTCCACGCCCGGGAACGGCGCGCGGTCCTTCTGGCTCTGGTGCTTGAAGATCGCGCTGATCTTCAACCGCAGCTCCTCCTCCGAGAGCGGCACCAGCACATCGGCATCGGCCACCGACCACTCCTGCCATGCCCCGCGGTAGTACCACACCTCAGGTGGCTCGCCGCCGTAGCGCGTGAGTGCCTGCTCCACCGCTTCTTTGCACATCCGATGCGTGCCGTGCGGATCGGAGAGATCGCCCGCCACGAGGATGATCTCGGGCCGCTTCTCCTCCAGCAGCTCGAGGATGACCTGGATGTCGCGTGGGCCGATCGGGTCTTTTCGAACTTTTCCGGTCTGGTAGAAGGGCAGGTTGAGGAAGCGGGCCTGGTCCGCTCGCAAGTGGAGGGTCTCGATGGCCGAGATCGCCTCGACTTCGCGGATGCGACGCTTGAACATGAGCACGGCCTCACTGTCGACCTGCCCCGGCTCCTTTCGCGCCAGAAAGGTCTCGGTCGCTTGCAACAGCGGCGTGAGCCGAGTATTCCCAAAGTCGAAGTCGCTGGCGGTGCGACTCAAGAAATCGAGATAGCGGCTGACCTCGTGATCGAAGACGGCGATGTTGCCGGAGGTCTGGTAGGCCACCAGGACATCGTTCTCGTTCTGTTGCAGCTTGCGCAGTATGCCGCCGGCTGAAATGACGTCGTCGTCGGGATGCGGGGAGAACACGACGATGCGCTTCCCGCCCGGCAGCTTGCTGCGTCCCCGGATCTTGGCGATCAGGGCGTTGAAGACGATGCCGTTCAGGGCTCCCGACGAGCCGTGCCGCAGCAGCAACGCGCTCAGGTGATGATCGCGATAGTCGACGTCATCGAGTTTCAGCACCGACTTGCTGGTCACCTCGCTCAGCCACACCACGGCCTGAATCTCCAGCGGGCGAGTCCACGCGATCTCGCCGTGCACCCATGGCGTTTTCACCCGCGTCAGCTCGGCCGCGGCCGCGGCATCGAGGTAGACCGTGGCGTTCGGGTGCCGCTGCAGGTAGGTGGCGGCAACGGCGTGATCGATCTCGCCCTCGACCGCGCGCTTCACGATCGCCGCCTTGTGCTCGCCGGTTGCGACCAGGGCGATCTCGCGCGCCTCGAGGATGGTCCCCACCCCCAGCGTGATCGCCTCCAACGGCACGTTCTCGGTGCCGAAGAAGTCGGCGGCAGCGGCGCGCCGGGTGATCGTGTCGAGCACCACGAGGCGCGTGCGCGAGCTCGCGCTCGAGCCCGGCTCGTTGAAGCCGATGTGTCCGGTCTGCCCTATCCCCAAGATCTGGAAATCGATTCCGCCGGCGTCGCGAATCGACTGTTCGTAGTCGCGGCAGTGCGCCTCGATCTCCTGCCGCGAGAGATCGCCGCGCGGGATGTGCACGTTGCGTCGATCGACGTTGACCGCCTCGAACAAATTCTCCCACATGAAGCGGTGGTAGCCATGCAGGCTGTCGGGGGCCATCGGGTTATACTCATCGAGATTGAAGGTCACGACGCGCGAGAAATCGAGGCCCTCGTCGCGATGGAAGCGAATCAGCTCGCGGTAGATCCCGATCGGCGTGGACCCGGTGGCGAGCCCAAGCACGGCAAGCTTGCCGGCGCGCGTCCGCTCGCGAATGATCTCGGCCATGCGGGCTGCGATCCGCCGCGCGATGTCGTCGTACTCGTCGGCGACGACGGTGGGGATCCGTTCCGGGCCCTCGGACGTAGCGGGTCTGGCGGTGGAGCTCACGAGTGGATCCTCCGTCCTTGAGCGTGTCTCGAAGTCATGGCCGGCGCCTGACCGCGTGGCATGCATAGTCTCGCAGCTGCCCGACGTGCACCATCGGCACGGGTTGTGAGCACATGGCTCACCACGGCATCAGGCCGGATTGGGATCCGTCGGCGCGGGCATCTGGCGGAAAGCCCGGTAGAGCAGCAGGTCGTAGACGATCTTGAGCCCGCCGGCCACGAAGAACGGCACGCCGCTGCCCGAAAGCAGGAACGCGCCGCCGATCACCGGCGCCACCCCCGCGCCGAGGGAGCGGGCGATGCCGGTCACGCCCGCCGCCGCCGCGCGCTCGTCGGGCGCGACCACGGCCATGGTGTAGGACTGCCGCGTCGGCACGTCCATCTGCGAGATCGCGTAGCGCGCGAGCAGCATGCACATGGCGGTCGCCATGTTCGGCATCAACGGCACCAGAATCAACATGACATTGGACGGCAGGTGGGTGAACACCATCGTGTTGACGAGCCCGAAGCGGGCCGCGATGCGATGCGCCAGCAGCGCCGACACCGCGGCCAGCAGGTTGGCGCCGAAGAACAGGCTCCCGAGGGCTGCCGTGCTGGCGCCGAAGCGCACGTGGAACCAGTACACCATCACGCTCTGAAGCACGAAGCCACCCGCGAACGCGTCGAGCGCGAACAGCGCGCTCAGCCGCGCCACCACGCCGCGCGAGCGATGGAGCCCGAAGCGCGAGCCGCCCGCGACGGGGGACGCTGTGGGCGTGGCCTCGACCACCGGTGTCAGCTGTGTGAACAGCGCGGCAAGGATCACACCCGCTCCGGCGTAGCAGGCGAGCAGCACTCTGTACGAATCGAGATCGCTCATCCCGCCCTGTTGCGCGAGGCGCGTGAGCCAGCCGCCGGCCAGTGCGCCGAGCGCCGTTGCGGCGGAGCCGGCAAGGTTGTACCAGGCGAACACCCGCGTGCGTTGTTGATCCGAGACGAGCTGCGACAGCGCCGCCTGCTCGATCGAGAGGAAGGGCCCGATCTCGTTCCCGCTCGGGCTGATCACGCCCACGATGGCTGCGAGCATGAGCAACTCCGGCCGTCGGGTGAGCAGGAACGCGACGCCCCCTGCGACCATCAGGGCCGCGCCCACGAGCAGCATGCGCCGGCGTCCCATGCGGTCGGCCTGCGTCGTGATCCACAGCGAGAGGCCGGCGTCACCCAGCAGCGTCAACGCCAGCAGCAGGCCGATGGCGGGCCCACCGAGACCGATGCGCACCAGGTACAAAACGAACACGATCGACAGGAATCCATACGCGAACAGCCTCGTCGAGCGTGTGACGAACAGCAGCGTCGCGTCGCGGCGGGTCGGGGTCATGCTATGGGCGCCCGATCATGTGGGGGACCTCCGCGAAACGCACGGCCAGGTTGCGCCGTGAATCGCTCAGAATTGTACCTGCAGCTGCGCGATGAAGGAATCGCTCCGGGCCTGCAGCTTGCCGCCGATACGGCGCGAGAACTCCAGCAGCAGGCGGACCCGATTCGGGGCGATCTCGATGTTGGTGCCATAGGCGGCGCCCCGCAAGCGGCTCGCGCTGCCGCGCGGCGGCCGCTGGAACTCCTCCTGCCGTGCGACCAACTGGATTCGGGGCGTGACGCGGAACGCCTCGAACACGTACCAGCCGAAATCGTCCTTGTCGGTTGCCCGCCCGCGCCGGTGACGCGTGATGTACTCGGCTCGAAGCACACCCCCGGACTGCTGAACGCTCGCGTCGAGCCCCCAGCGCTGGCTGTCGGCGCCGTCGCGCGTGGCACTCGCGCCCAGGTTCAACTGGGGCAGCGGTCGCGCGGTGACGCGCCCGACCAGCATCACGACGGAGTCGCGGTTCGCGATCGCGTTGGCGCCCTCGCCGTTGAACACGCCGGCGGTGATGGTGGCGATCGTGCCCAGCGCGTAGTCGCCGGTGAGCCCCACGTCGTACTTGGGCGCGAGCGAGTCGATGACCGTGGCGAGGTCGGCCAGTTCGAGCGCCGGCACCGCGATCAGGTACTCGCGGCTGAACGGCGTCTTGAACTCGCCGGCGGTGATCGTGAACGGCGCCGGGCTCCACTTGATGGTGGCTTCGCGGAGACTCACGGTGGCGGCGGCCCTGGCTCCCGCGGACGCCTCGAGCTCGGTGAGGAACCGGTAGCTGAACTTTCCAGGCAGCGCGCCATCGACCGAGAACCGGGCGCGATTGAGGAACGCGGTGAGCCCGACCCGATTCTGCGCGAGCTCGCGAGCCTGGATGTAGCCGCCGAGCCTGGGCGCGGGCAGGGCCGGCGCGCTGGCAACCGGGGCGCCCGCCATGCCGGTGCTGTCTGCAGCAGCGGCGGCGTGAGCGATGCTCGGCAGGAGCGCGCCCAGGATCACGCTGGCCGCGAACGCGCCAGCGATGGAAAAACGGCGAATAAGTCGCTTCAAGCTGACCATCGACCGCTCGGCGCGAGATATCGGGACGCTCCTGCTGGCGGAAAGTTGTCTTGGGCGGCTAAATGCCGCAAAATGACTCCTGAGGCGCACCAGGCGGCACTCTAGACGAATCAGCGGCCACCGGACAAGCTTGGAGGGAGACATGAACACACTCAACGTCGAAGAGGCGGCGGCGCTGCTTCGCCTGAACGTGAAGCGTGTCCAGAGCCTTGCCCGCGCGGGCAAGCTCCCGGCCGCAAGGGTCGGCCGCAAGTGGCTGTTCCGTCGCCACGACCTGGAAGCGCTGTTGGGGGCTCCGGTGTCAGTCGCGCCGGGGCATTCCACCATGTCCATCAGCGCCCGCAATCGCCTGCGCGGCCAGATATCGCGACTGACGCTCGACGGGCTGATGGCCGAGGTGCAGATGCGTATCGGCGAGCAGGAGCTCGTGTCGCTGATCACCCGCGCATCGGCCGAGCGACTGGGACTGAAGATCGGCGACGAGGTGTTCGCGGTGATCAAGTCCACGGAGATCATGATCGGCAAGGAAGGCCTGGACACATGAAACGGTTCAGGACCGCTGCATCCGTGGCCGGGATGGGGCTGCTGTTCATGCTCCTCGGAACTACTCTCTCCTATTCCCAGTCGGCCCCGGCGAGAACCTCCCACTCGCTCATCGTGTTCGCCGGCGCGTCGCTCTCGGACGCGTTCACGGAGCTCGGTCACCGCCTCGAAAAGCAGCGCCCGGGACTGACCGTGCGCTTCAACTTCGCGGGCTCACAACAGCTGGCGACGCAGATCGAGCAGGGTGCAGCGGCGGACGTGTTCGCCTCCGCGGACGAGCGCTGGATGGCCCACGTCCGCGACCGCGGCCTGCTTGCTGGCGAGAGCGCCATCTTCGCGCGCAATCGACTGGTGGTGATCGTCCCGAGGACGAACCCGGCGCGCATCCAGCGACTGCAAGACTTGTCGCGCGGGGGCGTCAAGCTGGTGCTGGGCGCGGATGCCGTGCCCGTGGGTCGCTACAGCCGGACGGTGCTGCAGAACCTGTCACGCGATCCGGCGTTTGGCGGTGAGTTCGCTGGACGCGTACTGCGCAACGTCGTCTCCGAGGAGGAGAACGTGAAGTCCGTGGTCGGCAAGGTGCAACTGGGCGAGGCCGACGCGGGCATGGTCTATCGCTCCGACATCACCCCGACCATGGCCCGATTCGTCCGCGTGTTCGAGCTCCCCGAGAGCGCGAACGTCATTGCGTCCTATCCGATCTCGCTCATCAAGGACACGAAGGAATCCGCGGCGGGGCTCGCGTTCATAGCGCTGGTGCTGTCGGCCGAAGGGCAGCAGGTGCTGGAGCGGAGCGGACTCATCCCGGTGAGCGCTGCTCACCCCTGATGGCGAACGGCCGCGTCGTGACGCGCAGGACGCGGCGGGGGCGTGGCCTTGCGGTCCAGGTCGCCGTGGCCGCTACAACCATCGTGCTGGTGGGGTTTCTGGCACTGCCGTTCGTGGCGTTGCTGCTGCGTGTGTCACCGGCGCAGCTTTTCGCGCGGCTCGGCGAGCCGGTGGTGCGGGACGCGCTCAGGCTGAGCCTCGTCACCAGCGCCGCGGCCACGTTCATCGTGGTGCTGCTGGGGTTGCCCGTCGCCTACCTGCTCGCGACACGGGAGTTCTTCGGCAAGCGCGTGGTCGAGGTGCTGATCGATCTGCCCATGGTGCTGCCGCCCACCGTGGCCGGGTTCGCACTGCTGATGGCGTTCGGTCGCATGGGCCTGCTCGGCCGCTCATTGAGCGCGCTGGGAGTCACGCTGCCGTTCACCACGGCCGGCGTGGTGATCGCGCAGGTGTTCATGGCCGTGCCGTTCTTCGTCGGACCCGCGCGCGCGGGCTTTGCGGGCATCGACCGCAAGCTGCTCGACGCGGCCGCCACGCTGCGGGCGTCCGAGAGCCAGACGTTCTTCAGGGTCGTGCTGCCGCTGGCAGCACCCGCGCTCGTCGCCGGCATCGCCATGAGCTGCGCGCGGGCGTTGGGAGAATTCGGGGCCACGATCACGTTCGCGGGCAACCTGCCCGGCACCACCCAGACCATGCCGCTCGCGGTCTACATCGCGCTCCAGTCCGATCTCGACGCGGCGGTCGTGCTGTCGGTGCTGCTGCTCGTCATGGCCTTCGGCCTGCTGCTGGGCCTGCGGTCCGCTCCCGCCGGCTGGATGTGGAATCGCGCAAATGCTCACACTCAAGGTAAGTAAGCAGCTCGGCGGGTTCTCGCTCGAGGCCGGGCTCGACGTCGGCGACCGGTCCACGATGGTTCTTGTCGGCGAGAGCGGCTCGGGAAAGACGTCGCTCCTGAAGCTGCTCGCGGGGCTGATCGATCCCGACCGCGGCCACATCAAGGTCGACGGCGAGGTCTGGTTCGACAGCGGCGCGACGCGGCGCCTGCGCCCGTGCGAACGCGAGGTGGGCTATGTGGCGCAGGACTACGCGCTGTTCCCACACCTGACGGCCGCCGAGAACGTCGCGTTCGGCCTGCGCGTGCAGCGGACCGCCGCGCAAAGCACAAGCACGCGTGTGGCCGCGGCGCTCGAGCGGCTCGGCATCGCGGCCTTCGCGCGGCGGCGCCCGCATGAACTCTCCGGCGGCCAGCAGCAGCGCGTCGCGATCGCCCGCGCCATCGTGCTCGAACCTCGCTTGCTGCTGCTGGACGAGCCGCTCTCGGCGCTGGACGTGCAGACGCGCCGAGCCATCCGCGGCGAG